>DATAAU010000053.1:0-18275 GCA_036259955.1 Nitrososphaera sp.
GAGGTCAGGGAAATGGTTCTCATTCAACTTACGATGGCCATGCCGGTCATCCATGGATAGATTGTGCAATAATGTTGGTATTCGCCAGATTTATCAAAAACCAAAGGAAAAATGTCTCCTGTGTTTATCAACTCTGAATCAAAGGTCCCATTTGAAGTAGGTATGTTGTTTTCTACGATTCCTGATGTTATTGTATGAGAGTAAATCATGTCCTTTTATTACCACCCCCTTCTTTTATAATAATCGCTAGAGATCGCAGAACCAATAAGTCATAAGAAAGGAAAAAGATGTAGAACATCAAAAAAGCCTGAACCAGTAGTCTTTTTTTCGCTAGCATCAAAAGATTCAACACCCGTAGCGTTTAGAGGAAAAATTTCCTGGTGCAAAATTAGACATCCCCCTTTATCTATATTATGAACCATAAACTCTGAAAATACACTTATCTCGCTTATCTCAGATAGATGTTGTACCTCTATCATGTTCGTTCTCGTATGAGTTCCTCCCTTAATCAGTTCGTAGCCACGATATAGGATTCCTGGAATTTTCCTTATTTGCATTTTGCTTTGGCAGCAGAGGAAGTTGTCCTTTTTAGCTGACTGATTAAATGATTAACTACCTTACAAGTTGTGGTGTGCTGCATTGGACAAAGCCCACTCTTGTCTAACGAGTTGTTAGATAAACAAACCAGCGCCTATCGATCCTTCCAGATAATGTGACTGGAAAAATTATGTCAAAATTGTCCATCATATTTAGGGTTCAATCGCCGCTGTGGTTTTGGTGCTACCGTTCCTTTCTCTCATTGGATAAATTTCATTTTGTAGTCACAAGGTCTCAATTGAGATATATCTTACAGGACTTTATCGATTGTTAGAATATGTAGGCCCACTTAGGGCTTCGTTCTAAGTTTCTTCCTCTTCGTTTTCCTCTGAATGAAGATACTCGCAGTTGATGCACACCCTAGTGTCTTTTCCTGTCCTGTTGTTTATCACATGGTGCCAGCTGTCAATAGATAGGTAGCGCTATCTCGTCCAGCGACTGTCCCGGTTTCTCCTCCTCATCCGCCTCCAGCTCCTCCTGTTCCTTCTGCTGCTGCCAGAGGAGCTAACACATTAGATATTTCCTGTAAATGCTCAGAGGCCATTATGACTCCTGTGATTGGTGTTGGCCCAAAGTGATTGTTAGTAGCTGTTGGGTCAACGAATATCGATATTAAACTGTTCTGCAGGGTAATGTATGTAGGAACATTTTCGATATGCGCGTCCTCTGTTATTACAGTCATGGTGCCGTTAATTGTAGTGGTATTTTGTGCAGAAAATAGAATATCTGACTGCCTAAAGTCTGAAAACCTATGGTCATGTCTGAATGTCCCATCATCCAGTCTTGTCATCTCAACTATGGCGTAAAAGTCCGTAACTGTCGGCTCGGTGTCAGTGGCATCTCCAAATAGAGACATGTCTGATTCTAGCTCCCAGTAACCTGCTGAAACCCATTCTGGCGCTGGACGGTCTGGTGCAAGCTGCAAGCTAGCAATGATTCCTGCTGTTGTTCCTCCTGTGAAATTATTTGTCGTCGTGGTAGCAGAAGCACCAGCAGTAGTATTGGTAGTGTCTGTATCACTAACTGGAAGATCCAATTCTTCCTGTGCGAAAGCTAAGGATAGATATCGTTGTCCGGGTATGGTGCTTGACGCAAAAACTCCGGTTGCAGCTACTAAGAAGAATGCAGCTGCAAAGAGCAATCCCTTTGTGAAGTTATCGTGTAATGATAAAGATTTCATCATCTAAGGAAGGCCGAACTAATATATTATGACTTACACAAGCTATTTTGGAATTAAGCATTTTATCTTCATTCTACAATAATTATGCCCTCTAATAGAAGCGCCTGTGTGTGTCTTCAGTTGAGCGAAGATTTTGCCTCTAGAATGTTAGGCTGATAGCTTGATTGCCTTGTTGATTGTTTGATTGATTGATTGCCCTCCCCTTTCTAACTTGGGTCAAAATTGTCTATCATATTATTGTATGAGGCGCAGCGTCGTCATTGACCCAATTTATCATATTTCCAACGGTGGTTTCTATATTATCAGGCCGGTAAAATTGGCCATTTGTAGGAACCGATGATTCAACCACGATTGACACGCTGGTTATCGATGCGTTTGCAGGAGTAGCGTTTGCGGTAATTCTGTTTGTACTTTCTCCAGCTGTTGTAGTGTTGGCTGATCCTGCTGTATTGTTGGCTAATGTATTAGATTGATTATTCATGGTTGCTCCCTGGCTTGTAGTAGCATTCGATGATGTCTGATTCTGCGAAGTTGTCCCACTCGAGATTACAAGCGTCGCAACCATAAATGGATGAAGTGTGCAGAAGTATTCGTATTCTGCAGGCGCAATTTCTGCTGAGTTTAGCACCCATGACGCTGCTGGGTTGATTAAACCTGAATCAAATACTCCTTCCTGGGTGCTGGTTACAGTATGGGGTGCGTTGTCCTCGTTCACCCACTCAACACCATCTCCTTGTTGGACCGTGATCGGGTCCGGCTCATAGTCCGGATTTCCCTCTGCTGAGGCTCCTGCAAGTATTCTAGCAGCGATGATATTAGCAGGCGGCGGTGCCGAGGTTTCCTCAGCGGCAGGCGTTTCTGCCTCCTCTTCAAGTTCTTCTTCAGTTACGGGTGGTTTTGGGGTTACGAGCCCGAATGCATAAAATGTTGATCCACCTACAATTGCTGCGCCAACAAATATTATAGCCAGGGGTTTGAGGTATTGTGCGCCTCGATACGATGCAACTGCAAGCACCGTCGCGGGAATCGAGATTATCAGCATGAGACCGATATACGCAAAAATGCTTGGGACCTGAGTGCTTACTGTCACAGCTGCAGCAAAACCAAATGTAACCAAAAAGCCAAGTGTAATAAATGTCGCAGACTTTGCTCTACCTGAAGTGGGAAAGCCGTCTTTGAAGAGACCTGTGGCCAGAAAGATCATACCAATGAACATGGTCAAAAGAGTAACTGCATGCATTCCATCAAGGAATGTCTTGGCAATGCCCGAAAGAGAAATTCCGACACCGACGATCCCTATAGAAGTAAGACCAATACCGGGTGTCATAAGGTCCCAGTCAGTCATATTTTTGTACATTTAGTGGCACCTTTTTGGTATACTTAATCGTTTCCTCGACCGCTGTGAATGCCGTTGAATTGTCTGATAGAATCTGTTAGTTGCTCAAGTCATTTATGATCATTTCAAACACCTTCGGAGTGATGTAGGGATAGTCAGAGTTTAGGTTAGGAATGGGACAAGATAAAGAGTTGTACGACTGTGATGCCACAAAAAATAATGACCCATTGAATTGAAAAATAAAAAACAGAAAAAGGTCGAACCCTATGATAATACAACAAAGCCTTTGAATAAGTGTATTAAAACTGACTCCAGATCTAGAGATATTGATATCTATTCTTAAGAGTGAATAGAATATGAAAGTCCGTGCCGGTGGCAGATCTTTTCGACATAAACGAGAGCGATACAGTGTGGGACGCTTGGCTTAACACCGTGACTTTGCTTGACATTCTGGAAAGATTTGAGCATATTACCCATTGTTATGACTTTCAACAAGCACGTAATAAGATAGCAAAGATCTATATGCTTGCAGAAGCTCATTCCATAGACCAGAAAAATATGAAATGTTCATGCGGACTATCAGATGGTGAACACGCTTTATTAAAGAGAAAGATGTTGAGATTCTTCAAATTACAGGTGTCCAACTTGAAACATTTCATATATTGACAAATGAGGGAACGAATAAATTAAATGCAAGCAAGGTGAGAACTCGATCGAGTCAAGCCTGTGGCGTTACGTGATTACATAGAGGTTTCAAAGCCAAGAATCGTGGTTGTCCTTGTGATAACAGCAGTTGCTTCACTTTTAGCAGGAAGCAGGTTTGATGCCACTCCAAATTTTGCATGGGACGTAAATGCTTGGCAAGTAGGCTTCCTGACGATCGCAGGGGCTCTAGCATCCATGGGAGCGAGTGCTCTTAATCATTATTATGACAGAGATATTGACAAAATAATGGAGCGAACTGCAAAGCGTCCTATACCTAGTGGAAGGTTATCGGCAAAAAATGTTTTTGCATATGGATTTGCACTATGCATCCTTTCAATTGTTATTGCATTCTATACCCTTAATCCTGTAGCCACAGCTATGATTGCTATTGGGATCTTTTTCTATGTGATAGTTTACACAGCATGGCTCAAGCGGAGTAATGCATCAAATATCGTAATCGGTGGTTTTGCAGGAAGTGCTGCTTCTATGGCCGGCTGGGCTACTGCAACAGGATCGATTGATCTCTTGGGTTTTCTAGTGGGATGGTTAGTTTTCATGTGGACACCTCCTCACTTTTGGTGCCTCGCAATAAAGGCAAAAGAAGAGTACGCAAGTGTGCATGTTCCGATGCTACCAGTTTTGATTGGAAATCAAAGAACAGCAAGCTATATTATGATTAATACCGCTATCCTGTTGCCATATTCACTTGCTCTATCGTTTTTCGGACTTGGATTGGTATACACTGCCGTTGCAGCAACCTCAGGCTCATTAATGCTACTTTACCACTACAAACTAACAAAGAATCCAACACCAGAATTCGCGTGGAAAGCATACAAGGTCACTGCGCCCTATCTCGTGGTAATATTTATCGCACTAGCACTTGACGCATTATTTTACTATCCAATAGTGCCGCTTTTTTCCTTTGCTGATCTTTATCCTCTTATGAGTTAACCGTCATTATTATTTTTGTCGGAAACAAGTTCAATTCTTCGCTTATCCTTAGTTAGCCATGAGACTCTTACGAGGCCGTATATTTCGAGGTCCATGAGGGTCTTATTAAAGTCAGAGTCTGCAAGAGTGAGACCTTCCTTTTGTAGCGCATTCATGAGGTCGGCATCCGTCATTGTGCCAGCTTGGCTAATCTTCTCGTATAAAAGATTTCTAATCGGATACTTCATCGTTATTTATCCTCATGATTTTCTAACAAGGCGTGTGACCAAACTAGATGCTTTATGCTAGATAAGTATTTCGACAATATAACTTATCTTTCAGATGGCGCACAATCTTAAATGAGAACGGCAATTGTACTCGCATTCCATTTGCTTCGCAATAAGATTTTGTTTCTAACCTCCTGTCTATATAGTGCTTTGCTAAAAAAGTGAATTGTAAACGGATAAGGTCTCCAATGGTTGTTTTGACATTTTTCATTCACCAAAGGATATTTTTGATCTTCCTGCCCCGCAATCAGCCAATTCAACTAGACTTGGTTGATTTCTAGATGCAATTCCTTCTAGATATAATGGTTCTTGGCATGATCCAAACTTTCAAAACCGTTATGATTAGTTGCGATTGGCAGAAGAGAATTTGCATCCACCTCTTCCCCAGAACGTAGAGAAGGAGTATACGCTCTTAACTGCATACGAAATCATGGGATAGCGTGCTAGTCAGAATGTCAATCAATGACTATCCGTAAAAAGTTTTGTCTATTGGCTTAGGCATAGCATATGTAATATTCTTCTTCATTGATTCATACCAATCCTCAACATCTTTTGTTATTGATGGGCGTACCAGCCTCGCAGCGTTGGCGAAGTCATTATTTGAGATGACGTCTGCGCTCCGACGGAGCGCATGTACACCAGCTTCTCTGCAAAGAGCAAGTAAATCTGCCCCACTAAAGTTCTTTGAGGACTGAGCAATAACTTCCAAGTCTATATCAGACGCAAGAGGCATACGACTCGAAGTTATCTTGATTATCTCAAGTCTTGCCTTTTCGTCGGGCGGCCCTACATATAATATGAGGTCAAGTCTCCCTGGGCGTAATAAAGAAGTGTCGATCAGGTCTGGCCTATTTGTAATGCCGACTACTATCACTCCAGCGCTTCCTGCATCGTCCATTTCAGTTAGAATCTGACTGAGAACCCGCTCATTGCCCATAAGATCATCTTCATGAGCCCTTGGCCTTGCGAGTGAATCGAGCTCATCGAAAACGACTATACATGGAGATGAAGTCTTGGCCTTTCTAAAGATTTCACGTATTGCCTTCTCAGACTCGCCTACCCATTTGCTGAGTACCTCCGGTCCTCGTACCACTATGATATTAGCATTGCTTTCAGTGGCTAGGGCTTTAGCGAGTAAGCTCTTACCTGTGCCCGGCGGCCCATATAGTAAGGCCCCTCTTGACGGTCTAATACCCATCTTAGCAAACTTCTCTGGATCTTTTATTCCTGTAATGAGGTTATCATGCAAGGTCCGCTTCGCTTCATACAAACCCCCCACATCTTCCCATTTGACGCCCGCTGCCTCTACATAAAATTCTCTCATCGCCGTCGGGATGATTTCTTTCATTCCTTCCTTGAAATCACGATCACTAATCATTATGCTCTCAAGGATCTCATGTGAAATCCTCTCACCCTCAAGCTCTATCTCTGGAAGGCAACGCCTCAGTGCTTTCATGGCAGCTTCTCTGCAAAGTGCTTTGATGTCTGCACCAGTATATCCATGAAGACGGGCTGCGAGTTCCTGCAAATTGATGTCTTCAGATAAAGGCATTCCTCGAGTGTGGATTTGCAGTATCTCAAGCCTGCCTTCTACATTTGGTACACCTATTTCGATCTCTCTATCAAACCTCCCAGGTCTTCTCAGGGCCGGGTCAAGGCTCTCCGATCTATTTGTGGCCCCTAGGACGATAACTTGACCCCGATCAGACATACCATCCATCAACGCTAGCAACTGTGCCACAACGCGCTTCTCAACATCGCCAAATGCTTCTTCTCTTTTTGGAGCAATAGCGTCAATTTCGTCAATGAATATTATGCTGGGTGCAGACTCGCGTGCCTCCTTGAAAATGTCACGCAGTCTTGCCTCAGTTTCGCCATAATATTTGTTCATAATTTCAGGGCCATTGATAATAAAGAAGTTAGCTTCAGACTCTGAGGCCAATGCCTTTGCTATAAGTGTTTTACCACATCCCGGTGAGCCGTACATCAGGATGCCGTTATGAGGCTCTATCCCAAGCCTTGCGAAAACCTCTGGATGGCGCATAGGAAGCTCGACTATTTCTCGCAATCTTTTTATCTGCTCTTTCATCCCGCCTATCTCCTCGTATGTAACCCGTGGCTTTCTGTCGCTTGTAACGTCTGCCATTATACTCAGTCTTGTTGACTGCTCGATTGTCGAAATGACCTTCGGCATCAGTCTCTGAACGCTAAAGTCCATTTGGCTTCCTAGTATGACTACTGAAATTTCATCTCCTTCATTCAGTGGATAACCTCTGAGTCTATGCTTGACAAAATCACAAAACTCTTTATCGACTGTGATGTTGTTATTGCCTAGTGGCATCAACGTGACGCTTTTTGCCTGCTTGCAATCTATCTTTCTTACATTTAGCAGGTCATTTAATCCTGCACCAGCATTCTTTCTTGTCTGTCCATCTATCCGAATAATGTCTGTTTCTTTTTCTTCCTCATCCGCGGGCCACGCAGTCACTGCAGTGCTACGCTTGCAGGAAATTTCAATAACTTCGCCCGCCTGAATGCCCAGATGCTCCATATGCCGTATGTCTATTCGAGCTCGCCTTTTACCTACGTCGCGATGTTTTGCCTCCGCAACCCTTAGCTGGATAGGAGATGATTCATCGCTTCCTGCGCGCATTTTTTTCAATCCCTAGGAGCCTCCGCTATCATAATTGACAATACTATATTACTTCATTCTTACTGATTGCCTGCTGATATTCATTACCTCGATCTCGCCGACTCCTTGGACTTGTTTTATTGATTCTTCGAGCATATCCATCTGTCCCTCAGCATCATCTAACAAAAAATCGCCGATTATTGCCTTCAACCCAAAGGCAATTGGCTCCATCGAGCTGTTTTTCAACTCCATCCCCTCTGGTACAGATTTCTTTAACGACTCAACAACCTCTTCAAGGTTGGATTCAGCCTCAGCTGGAAGTATTCTTATCCTAACTACCAGTCGTGCCATGTCTATGGACCCTCAAAACCGCAGCCTATGCATTTATAAGGTCTTGCGAACTCACGGCAGCTTTCGCATCGCCACATCAGAACATAGCCACAATTCGCACAGTAATATTTAACACACTCGTCATTAGGCATAATTGGTCTGCCGCACGAACTACACACTGGCAACTGCAATGGCTTGGACATTAGTGTTGCTTCTTAAGAATAAGGGAATTTATATCTTCCTTAGCTCTCGGGCAACAAACGCCTTATCTCGTTGCCCAACATAGCTTTGGCCACCCTAGCTGACCCTTTAGTTCCGAGGATCTTAGCAATGGCATTGGAATGAAAATCAAAGTCGCCATCAGTAGACGCTTCCTGGATAACCTCCCGAGGTATCGCATTGATCAGCTCATCAAGAGCCTTGTTGTCCATCCGTTCAAAGAGCAGTCTAGCAAGCAACATTTTGTCAAATTCTGCTTTGAAGATGGATAGCCAATTGCTTTCATAGTTCTTAAGCAACAGGTGCTCTTCTCTTAAATCCTTATTGCTATTAACTGCAGAATTAACAAGAGCCTGTCCTGCGAGCACGCCCGCCATACCGCAGCTGTAAATGCCTCCTGCCGTAGTAGGCTTGCTCTGGCCTGCGGCGTCGCCTATTATTACGACTCTCTCCATTACAAAGCTTCTTAGAGGTCCATTGACCCATATAGGAGCGTAAACTTTGCGCACAACTGAGTACTTTCCCCCCTTACTATCAAGATAATATTGTAGGGCGCTCGCTGCATTGATCCTCCTACCAGCAACGCCTACTTTCCCCCTTCCTCGACCCGTAGGAATTATCCATGCAAAAAAACCTGGATACAACTGGCTATCAAACGCTACCTCAATGGTGTGGGGCTCTATCCATGAAGCGAAAATTTCGTACTGTGCTGATTGAAGGACTCCCTCCCTGCTTCTGTTAATCAGTGATCCTACGCCTCTTGCATCCACAAAATATTTGCATGAAAGATCCCCTTCAGAGGTCTTAACTAGATATTCATTATCTTTTTTTCCCAACGAACGCATTGAGCATTTTACTCGTATTTCTGCACCTTGTTTCTGTGCTTGATACGCAATTTGCTTGTCAAATACGCGCCTATCCAGCACAATGACCTTTTGTTTTGCCGCACTGATTTCAAATCGACTTGATTTGGAAAGAATTCTTGCATGCGTTATGCTTGAGTTCTCTATTGCCTTAATATCTGGTACGATGCCGAGATTTTGTACGCCTGACATACTTACAAGCCCTCCACAGTGCTCAGGGGTACCAATTTCAGCGTCTTCCTCAAGTACCGTAATGGAAAGATCCGCCGCAGCGATTTCACGAGCAGCAAGTAGTCCGGAGACGCTTCCTCCTGCAACTATCACATCATAATCAGGCATCTGTCAATATACTAGTAATGTATTTTTCTGCCTCATAATTAAACTATAAGCAATCAAGTATCGATATGGACTTTAAACAAGTAATTATTGTCAGGCGGGATATTGGCATGGGAACAGGCAAAATAGCGGCGCAGGTAGCCCACGCTGCAGTTATGGGAGCAGAGTTGGTAAAAACATCGAGAAAGGAATGGTTCAGGACATGGTTTGCTGCCGGTCAGGCTAAAGTGGTAGTGAAAGTGAAGAACATTGAAGAATTGATGGACGTAAGAGAGCGAGCAGAGAAGCTATATCTACCTGTCGTGCAAGTGCAGGATAGTGGTTTGACACAAATACCGTCTGGAACAGTTACCTGTGTAGGAATTGGACCAGCTCCCTCCGATCTTGTTGACAAAGTGACATTTGAGCTCAAACTTCTCTAATATCGACCGATTAGAATTATACCAATGATAATGAGACCTGTTGCAATACTTTGAAACACAGTTATGGTTTCGCCAAGTGCCAATGCTGCGATTACTATCCCAAAAATAGGAGTCATTGAAAACATAGACATGGTCTTTACAGTTCCAATCCTCTTTATGCCTTCAAGAAATAACAGTAACGCCCCGCCGAAACCAGAGATTGACATCAAAATTATTAGCATCCACATGTCGAATTTTATCCCTGCTATGATATTTCCTTTCCCCATTGCAAGAGCTATGACTACCAAGACTAGGCCACCGGCAAGCGACTTCACCATAGCTATCTTGGCTGGGTTGACTTTTAAAGTGAGGCGTCTACTGATATTATTATCTATTGCCCACATTAGCATTGATGCTAGTATCATTATATTGCCCGGGTTTAATTCAAGGATACTTTCTAAGGCTTTCATGTCTTCCGTGGTGGCAATCACTAAACCGATAACGACTAGAATAACTGCAAACAATCCGATCCGTCCATGAGGTTTTTCGCCAAAGAATATGGATGAGAGTGCTAATGTAAATACAATTTCTCCATTTGTCAATATAGCTGCGGTGGAAGCAGCTGTCTTCTGAAGTCCATACATCAAAAGCAAAGGAGCTGATATACCTCCAAAGATTGTTACGATTACAACGTAGAGATAGTCGTGTTTTCTCTCGAATGTAAATGAGGCTCTTGCAACTGGCATGAGCGCCAACCCTGAGATAGTATAGATTATTGCTGTTAAAGCAAGAGGGTCTATCGTGGCAAGAGGAATCTTGGCTAGGCTGAATACAGAGCCAAATAGAAGAGCGGCAAACAGTACCGATAGGTATCCTGTGAGAAGTTGGTACCTGTGGCTCTCTTCTTCTCCTTTTTCTGCAACCAAGCAAATCTGCTAGTAATCTTATCGTTATTTTTGCGTATATCCCCGACAAGAGATATAAGAAAGAAAAGATGTTGTTGTTTCCTGCCAATGCCAGATTCATCTAGGAAAAAAAGCATGAGTCGATCATCAAAGAAAATCATCATATATGCTGTAATTGGCATAGTCGCTATCGCTGCAGTCTATATAACGACATTCTCTCGCAGCGTGCCAGACATGAGCAATCCTGCCTCAAATACACAAGACGATCAAGCTCGAGCGCAGCTGTTCGAACAACAGTTTTGCGGAACCTCCACATCACCAAATTCTAATGCCTACATAAACGAAATAACTCTCCCTACAGAATGTGAAATGCCTGTCGGCATTGCTATCGATGGTGCAAAGATTTGGTATGTATCGACAAAACGTGGCATTCTTGGCAGTTATGATAGTACTAATGGTACATTTACGCAATACGAAATCCCATCATGGCCCACCCGGTCGCTACCCTTCACAGCAGTACCTTCTTGGCTGATGTCATGGACAGTAAAGCTGGATAGCGGCGATAATGTTTGGTTTACCGATCAAAACAACACGATCTGGCGGTTTAGCCAGTCCACGGGAGACTTTGAGATGTTCAAGGTACCAGCGAAATATCCTTCAATGTTGGATTTTGATTCAAACGGTAATTTGTATATCATAGGAATAAACTCTCAATCTCTCTTTTTTGGTAACGTGTCCAGTTTCCAGAATGGTACCTCAATGGGATTTAGAGAAATTGCTCTACCCCTTGAGGGGTTCCCCGGCATCAATCCTAATTTAATCACTTCAGGCGGGCTGGTAGTTGATAAGGAAAGAAATGACGTTTGGGTTTCGCTACTTGCTTTCCAACAGAAAATAGGACAGCTCTTTCAGTATGATATCGAAACCGACAGAGTAGTACGCATAGTCGATCTGCCACAGGATCTTGGTGCGCCAGTGGGCATGGAGCTAGACGATTATGGAAAAGTATGGGTAGCAGACCACGGTACGAGCACATTCTTCAACTACGATCCTGCTACGGAAAATATAACTAGGTTCGTTACATCAATTGCTTCTTCCAAGATATACGGAGGTAATAGTCCGCCCAATGCTTACACGCTTCCATATTGGATAGATAAAGGAACTAATGGTTCCTTATGGTTCAACGAGCATACAGGCAACAAGATGGCTCGCTTTGATCCTGAAGAACTTGTATTAGTAGAGTATTGGATTCCTTCTCAAAACAGAGCTTGGACTCTTTGTGCCCCTGAAGCTTCAACATGCGGCATAGCGAATGTTATGCAATTTGCTGCGGATCAGGACAACCAGCTATGGTTCAGTGAATGGACAGAAAACAAGATCGCCAAACTAGATGGCTCAAAGCCAGTGCCCATTACGGTAATGGGGCCGACTGAAGTCACGGTGGCAAAAGGGGAAAGCGCGGAAGTAAGATTGATATTGAATGCGTCGAGCGACTTCAGCGGCGAAATGATGGCTGCAGCGACCTTCACGCCTAACGGGGCTCTAGGTAATTCGACTGGTATTTTCAGTGAACAGTCAGTCTCAGCCTCATCTGGAAGCACAAAGGAGATTTCTTTCACTTTTACAGCAGCAGACGATTTGGAGCAGGGACAATATGTGATGATGCTTGGGGCAGGTAACGAGGAGGTTTCATATATGAAGGCAGTGAAAATCAATGTAATATAGGATTGCGTTGTTCCAGATAAGAAAAAGAATGGAATTTATCCGCTTGCTCTGTCCCCAGTCGCCTGGTCGTCGATAGCGATGGTCGAATCATGGACACATTGCAATCTCGTAATCCTTCAATCAAGCCTAATGCTCGTTTAGAATAAGTAGGCCGGGCATATTATCCCCCGCTAGATAACGCAGTGTTGCACCGCCACCAGTTGACACATGGCTTACTTCATTCTCGGCGACTCCTGCCCTCTTCATCGCTTCAAGTGTGTCGCCGCCCCCTATCAGGGTCTTGCTCCCGCGCCAATATGCAAGAGCCATGCTCTTTGCGATATGCACAGTACCATTTGAAAAGGCTTTTATCTCGAACATACCCATGGGGCCATTCCAAAAAAGAGCACCACCTCCGTTTGAACCCACTTCTGCAGAGTAGCGCTCAATTGTTTCGTTGCCTACATCAAAACCAGACATGTCGGTCGGGATGTCCCCAGAAACCATAGTAACGGAGGTATCATTAGGCGAGGTTGCACAAACGTGATCACTAGGAAGTAATATCTTGTCTCCATAAGCGTAAAGTGCTTTTTCCACCCATCGTATGTGCTCTTGGTCGATAATCGACTTTCCGGTTTTGAGACCTTTTGCCTTGAGGAAAGTGAACGCGGCTGCACCACCTACTATCACTTTATCCGCCTTTGGCAACAAGTGCTCAAGAGCTCCTATCTTATCCTTTATTTTTACGCCACCTATCACTACTGTGAACGGCCGTATCGGGTTTTCCCTAATCATAGAAAGGTACTTGACTTCCTTCATCAGGTTAAAGCCGGCCAGTCGGATATCAAACATCCAAGCGGCACCATATGTCGAGGAGTGCTTTCGATGAGAGGTGCTAAACGCATCATTGACATAAATATCTGCAAGAGAAGCAAGCTTTTTACTAAACTCAGGATCATTAGACTCCTCTTCCCTGTGGAAGCGTAGGTTCTCGAGCAACAAGATATCACCCCGGTTCATTTTGCTTATTTGTTCATCAATCTCGAAACCTACACAGTCATTTGCAAAGCGTATTGGGGGTCTTGATCTGCCAATGATTTCTGTGAGGTGTTTAGCAACTGGCGCAATAGAGTAATTCTTGTCGTATCCTTCAGGTCTTCCAAGGTGCGACGCCAATATGACCTTAGCTCCTCGTTTTGTCAAATACTCAATTGTTGGAAGAGACATCCGTATCCTATAATCCTCGCCTATAGAACCATTGTTGATGCTTACGTTAAAATCTACACGAACAAACACCCTCTTGCCGTCAAACTGTGAATCTTCCAGGTCTGAAAGGGTTCGTAGGTACAACTGAACAGTTGGTAAAATGGTCAAGGTTTATTTATCTTTATAACGGGTAACCAGAACCTCATACGGAGATTTATACTAGAAGTTACCCTTTCTGTAATTGCTTCTTTCTATTTGAAATGTTAAATATGATAGGCTATAAAATATGATTAGTATTATCGTGAACAGCAGCAAGCCCTCAGCCGTTAAGCCGGCCGATCTTGTAAACGAAGGTCTTATTGCAGGACAGAAAATTGCCAAGATTTCTGTTATAACCTTGCTAAGCATAGGGGTTGTAGAAATTATAATGGGTCAAGTAAGTGGCAGTGTTGTTGCCACTGCAGACGGCATAGATTCGCTTTCTGACGCAATGATATCCTTGATAGTACTTATTGGGTTACGTATAGCGCACAGGCCAGCAGACAGGAAATTTCCTTTCGGTTACCACAAAGTCGAAAGTTTTGCTGCGCTTATTGCAGCAATAGGAATGATTGCAATAGGAATATTCATCTTTTATCATTCATTTGAAGCCCTGCTCGAACCGAGCGAGATCAAGCAACCCATAGCGACCATGGTCGTGCTTGCAGCTGCAGGCGGTATCTCGTTACATAGAGCATTTCAGATGAATTCAATTGCCAACAGATATAACCTCTTGTCGCTAAAAACAGATGCAAAAAATTCTATAAAGGATGGATCAGCATCTGTTATTGGATTCTTCAGCGTCCT
Source organism: Nitrososphaera sp. (assembly GCA_036259955.1). Lineage (GTDB taxonomy): Archaea > Thermoproteota > Nitrososphaeria > Nitrososphaerales > Nitrososphaeraceae > Nitrososphaera. The sequence goes on from DATAAU010000053.1 coordinate 14,478, forward strand.
CATTGCATCCCAGTTCGGCTTTCTCCAGATGGACGCAATAGGAGGTATGATTATTGCAGGGTACATATTTTCGGTATCTTATATTTCCCTAAAGCAATCATCACTGATTCTGGTAGACTCGTGGCAGAATCCCAAATTGACTGAGATGGTCAAGCGGATAGTGGAAGAAAAGTTCAAGGAAGAAAATATCAAGGTCAAATCAGTACTGCTTCGTCCTGCAGGAGCATTGGCACAAGCTGAGGTGCATCTTGAGATTGATGGTAACAAGAAGCTTGCAGACGTAGAACTATTGCTTGTCATGATAGAAATGTCTATTCGCTCACAGATTCCTGCAATAGCAAGAATATCCTCGATACCTCATTCACACCCTCAACAAAAACAAGAAACTACGACAAGAAAATTCGGCGGTATTTTCGGTGAAAGAAAAGGTCAAACAGGATCGTTTGGTCATAAGTGAATTGTTAGGATTTGCGAATAGTATCTTAATCAATTTTTGTAGTAGTCTGCCAGATCTCGATATAACATCAGGAAAGATGGAAAGGATAATTATCTGGAAGTGAATACGATTAACTAAGATCCTTATCTTGAATTTCATATGGATTTGCTATAAAAAAGCTGAACACCTTGATCTTGGAGGTACGGGAAGCGATAAGTGTTTCCAACAGCTCTAAATGTGATGCTCCGATCCCAAACTTTCAACAGTTGGCAACAAAGGAAGACATTTATTCATCAGGAAATTCCTTTAATCGTCATGATATTTCGTTTTGTTAAGCCAAAAAATTGGAGTCTAGTGGGTTGTGTCCACATGGCGGCTTAGTTCATCCTCACTCTGGAACATTACGCCGCATAGGTTACAAGGAAGCTCGCGCTCCTCTTCAGCGGAATGTTCTTGAGAAACTAAGAACGGACTTTCTTCTTGAGCTCTGGGAGGTATCTTGGGCATATTAATTTGAAATCTGCGCATGACATTGGATGGTTCTACTGTGGGTGCACTGCTATAGTGATAGTAGTACGGGTCAGGTGTAGTATTTCTCTCATAATTTGTCCTTACTTCTTCTTCTGAGATCTTTAACCATACCACCTTACTATCCCAACCTTCTACTCTATGAAGTGGGATATAATAGCGATGGACATTTACAAGCCCTTTTTTTACCACTATGAAGTTTCGGCTTACTGCCTCAATGTCTCCTATATCTTGATCATCCTTTGTGTGTACCGACTCGCCGATAAGGTCGGTCCAACTTGAAGGGTCATTGACCACACCAAAAGTAAGCTAAAAAACTATTTAGCACTTCTAATGAGCAGTACAAAGTGGACTAAGAAAGATTTGATACTGCAATCTGCAGTTTATCTATGCCATAAACAACACCAAGACGCTATTCGCTGTTCTTTTCAGGTCCTTTCCGAGCCATTCCTAACATTAATAAATAAATGTCAAAAGCTCTTCTTTTGATGGATACTAATGATGTCAGTGGTAGCACATTCATTCCCAAGAAGGCTCTTGGAAAATTCATGCATATATCTGACCAATCACTTAAACACTCAAGTGGGAAACCATTGATATTTTTTATGGGTGCAGGCTTCTGTCCCTACTGTGCAAGTGAACGATGGGCAATTGTAAGAGCACTTAACAATTTTGGTAGCTGGCAAGGGCTTGTAGAGACTACAAGTGCTGGCCAAGACGAAAAATATCTTAACATTCCAACCGTTGATTTTTCCAGGGCAACATATACAAGCGAATATGTTGATTTCATCGGGCGGGAAACTGCCGATAGGAACTTTGAGCCACAACAGGATCTTGATGAAAAAGATTATGAGGTCATCGATACCTTCAATCCTGATCAAATAATCCCTTTTTTTCTGATTGACGGCCAGTTTATGCAGGTTGGTTCTGGCTACAGTCCCCGGCTACTAGAAGGCATGGATCACACTAAAGTCAAAGCAGAGATTGAAAACCCGGACTCTACGCTGGGCAAGGCAATAAAAACAGAAACAGACAACATTACCGCACTGATATGTAAGAGCATAGCAGGAAGGGCCAATGTCTGCAACTTAGAGGATATCAAGAGATTGATCGAGAAAATATGAACCTAATCTTCCTCTGTTGCCAATGCTTGTTCCTTTAATGGCGTTATCCTGGTAGTCATGGGGCGACCAATCTTGCTTGCGGCCATCTTGAATCCGTCCTGTGCTAGTTCAAGATTAGACGCACCGACATATGCTTCAAAGATCACTTGTCCAGGCCTGATTCTTGCGGCAAGGCCTGTTGACTTACCGAAAGCCCTTCTCATTCCCTCCTGAAGCCGGTCTGCGCCAGCAGTTGCAATCATTTTATTTTCTCGGAGGAGAACGTGAGGATATACTCGTAACATAGAAAAGAAACTTGTTTCACCCGCTTGAGCCATTCTTTTATTTGCCGCAAGCCTAGCAGCTTCTAATGCATTATGTCGTATCTGAAGCTTTTCAGTTGCTATAAGTTCAATCTTATAATCATAATTGTTTCCTGCAAGTCCAGATGAAAACCTAGCAATTTTTAGCTGCGGTTTACCAGCGATATATTCTCGCCGTACATAAGGCATACCTCGAGTTTCTCGATAATTAACACCTTTCATATCTCATTACACCTAATATTATTAATTGTAAATTCGACGCTTCGCTCTGATTTAATCGTTGTGGCAATGGCTATGAACTTGGTTGAACCACCAGCTTAGTTAATTAATCTCCTTTACAAAATAACCTTGATGTCGTCCCCACGTCCTGCAACTGGCGCGGGAGTGCCGCAGGAGAACGTAAATGGAGACCTAACCATTGCAGCAGCAGTACAAGCTCCCATAATAGAGGCTCGCTTGGCAGGAAATGGCAAGATACTCATTGAAGAAACCCGCTTTCAGGATGAATTGCGTACTAAAGGTTTTGGTGAGAAAGAAAATGCAGACTTCGTCCTCAAGTCATATGAAGCGTTATATCTACTCTACACAAAACGATTGAGGATTAGTAACAAACCTGATATTGGCTTCGACTCGATGTTTGAATTATTATTGAAGCATAACAAGAATATTATGAGTGTGTTTCTGGTTTACCGCGACTTGCGAAGCAGAGGCTATGTGGCAAAGGAAGGTTTTGGTTTTGGCAATGACTTTAGGGTTTATGAGCGCGGGGATTATGAGAAAAAGCCATCTAAATATGTCGTCTTTGGCATCAATGAGGGCACCAACATTACAGCCAAAGAATTTGCACTAGCCGTGAGCCAAATACAAAAAATGGGCAAAGAAGCAGTAGTGGCAGTAATAGAGAGAAGAGGCGAAGTGATATACTATAAGGCATCTACCATAAACTTTGCAAATAATACTAGCGTTAATAATAATATGATCAATAATGACGTCAAAGATAAGATAACAAAAAGGGTTGATAGGGAACTCGGATGACTATATACATATATGGAAACCCTACCCATGAACATACCTCCTTGATGCTAAAAGAAATCTACTGCTCCGACTGTAAAATGGTACTTGCAAGATATTCAACAAAATATTTTACAGATCTTAACATAAACATGCTTGTTCGCTCACACTTTTCTTATCATATCAAAAGCGGTCATTCTATGGAAACGCGCCTCGTAGAGACACTAGATTCATGACACATATTAAGGCGACATGAATAATCTGTAAACGATTTATATTCCAATGAGCAATAATCGCACATGCCAGTGGACCCTAGTCTCTGCGACAAAATCATCAAGCTTGATCGCCAGATACGTTTCGCAGGTGTCGTCAACAACAGAGGCGAAGTCATTGAAGG
>DATAAU010000054.1:0-5192 GCA_036259955.1 Nitrososphaera sp.
TCCAAATCAGGGAGTAGCATTCCACTTCATATCTGGCATAATTAGTGTCCATGACGGCTCAGTAATGAACAGATATGGCACGCAGGTATTGAATGACGAGACATGGTGGATACCACCTGGATCCGGTAGTGTAATTGAAGCTGTATTCCCAGATGAGGGCATCTATGTAGGTGTCGACCACTCAATGAACGATGTGCTCAAAGGCGGAGCATTTGCTGTCCTAGCAACTCCGGAGTCGACTCCAGATGATCACCCAGCAGGGACAATGGTGCCTCCAAGAGGAAGCGACATGGTAAGTGGCCCGCCAATGGCTGCAAACGCAACTGCAGGGAACGCAACAGCTGGCCCCGCAACTAACGCAACAGAGGCTGCAACAGAAGTTGGTGCTCAGAACCAAACCTTGTCTGTGGTTAATGCAACAGGCACCAATGAAACAAGAAGTGCTGAAATCACCAATGTAACAGATACAGAGACAGCAGGCGGAACCGCAGCTGAAGCTGGAGCAACAGACAGCAACGCAACAGAGACAGGCGGAGCAACAGGTACTAACGCAACAGAGACAGGCGGAGCAACAGGGACAGGCGCTACTGGTGGCGAAGGGGGAGGCACCGGCGTTTCCATAGTCCCAGGTTCCTCAAGCCTGACTACTGATGCATTCGCACCAAACCCTGTTCAAGTTAGCGTAGGCAGTACAGTTACGTGGACTAACGATGACACACAACCACACACTGTCAATTCAGGTGAAAATGCAACACCAGACCAAAGATTTGACTCTCCTATAATACCTCCAGCTGGAACATTTGAGCACACTTTCGCAGAAGCAGGCGAGTACCCATACTTCTGTCTACTACATCCAAACATGGTTGGAACAGTCAGCGTGAGCTGACGTCCCTCCCTTCTTTTTTTTATCACCCGAAAATCATTTAATTAATTTGGTATCTCTTGTAATTCTTAAATCCCTGATTTAATACAAAATACTTTAATAAAACCGCCGCCTAGCTCCCGGTAGGGTTTAATAGCTTGAAGAAGATCGAGGCGGTTGTTCCTGCTGCAAGGCTGGAAAGCGCCTTTGCGGCGCTCAAAGAATTGGACTTGGGAGGTTTTACGTATTACGAATCAAGAGGGCGAGGGCAGATACCGCGCCCGCAAATTCATGCAGGAAGAGGTACAAGCACTTACCGGCCAGAATTCAATGTAAATGCAACGATTGTTGTCATTACAAGGGATTCAATGGCTGACAGCGTAATCTCAAAAATATTGGATAGCACAAGTTCGGGTCTTGCTGGAGAGGGAAAGATATTTGTCTCAGATGTGGACGATGTCATCGATATCGGATCAAAACAGCGCGGAGAAGGGGCTCTATAGGGACTCCAAATTTTTATTTTGTCACTAGATGTTCGATAGCCTGGCTAAGATTTAACATACCTTTTCTCTTTGCGAATTCTTCTATGAGTTTTAGTTGATCCGAAGTAAAACAGATCGGCATAGTTCTTTTTTGTTCCATGCCAAAATTACGCATCTGCGAGATTATAACTTTTTCTAAAAGCGGGTTAATGAACCTCATGCGGTGACGAAAAATTATTTAGCTTATTACCACAGCGTAGTTGATAAACTTCGAGCGAGCTGATTGGGGGACTGGAAGCAACAAGCATGTTGACATTCGCACGCACACATTGGCACAGACTATTTGGTTTTTTACTTCGGCTAAGGTCATTTGATCTCATGCCGTAAGACTAATAATCCTGACAATCATGATAACGTATGCTTCATCAAGTCATACTTGGAATATATTAATTTCAAATCTTGAACAACAAAAACGAACAAAAAGAGAGTTATAGGGCGGTGTCCCCTATTTCCTTGCTTCCTATATCATAAGCTTCAGCAACCTCATAAACAAAGACCTTTCCATCAGATGCAGAGCCAGTGCTTATAACCTTGAGCACGTCATCAATGATTTCTTTGGCCGTAGCGTCTGGTACCAGTACTTCAATTTTAGTGCGAAAGCCAAACTCGGGAGTATACCGCATAACGCCTCTTCCAACTGAAACGGGTTCCCTTTTCGCCCTTCCCCTGCCCTTGATTTCATAAAATGACATTCCACCTACCTTATGTTTATGCAACAGGTCGTTGACATCAGTAAGACGCTCATGTGGAATCAAGATGTCCAGCCTCTTCATGCTACGTCCTATTATCCGGATATCGGAGTATTAAGGGTTAGTAAAAAACCATTGGGATTATCTATATTGCGTAGGTTATGATTTTTATTTTGCAGATGTACCGCTTTCAAACTGCTTGTGTTGTATTAGATCTTGTTGATTTTGAAATTGTTTATGACAATTGTCGCAGATGAAATTTGTCATAGCGGTTGGGCTAACCTCTGGGTAATCTTCGCGCTCTTCTCTTTCACTCACCGCCTCTCGGTCTTTGATGCTAGCATCAGCATACGTTTGGCGGATTCGTACATCAGGGTTCTCGCGCTTAATGTCGGTTATCTGATAATCCTTTTTCTTGGCAGGAATATTTTCTTCAAAAGCCTTTTGCACATGGTACTGATCCCGAAACTGAATATAGCCATCAAGGCTTTCGAAAAGCGCAACAACATCTTTTTCTTCCTCCGCAGCCGCTTTATCCCTATTGACCTTTCTGATATGATCTAGGATGTTGTGCTTGAACGCAGGAAATGTAAGTCCCGCAAGCTGGGCTACAGCATGATTTACAAAGTCTGGGTCTCTCGCTGCTCTTTCCACTGCACGATTGATGCTCGTCGCATCGTATGCTGGCATATGCTTTGCGGCATCGATAGTTTCTTTTGCTCTATCTTCCATCGTCGATAATGGCTAATAGCACAACAATTCACATAATGGTTTCATCTATTGTTTTGCAGATTGACCGCCATCTATTATCATGGTAGTGCCTGTGACCCACTTAGAGTCATCAGAGCAGAGATAAGCCACCGCGCCGGATATGTCCTCGGCCTCACCTATCACATGCAAAGGAAATGTAGATTCGAGAACTTTTTTAGCTTCCTCGTCCTGAAGATATGGCTCAATTATTGAACTTCTGATAGTGGAAGGGGCAATACAATTGCAGCGAATTTTGTATTGTCCATATTCTACTGCAATACTTCTTGTGAACATTATAGCGCCTGCCTTCGTCACAGCATAAACAGACAGCGGCACCCGAGGGATAGACCTAATGCCAAGCACAGATGAGATGTTTATAATGTTGCCACCTCCGTTGTTCATCATTACTGGGATTACAGCCTTGGTCATCCTAAACATGCCAAATAGATTAGTGTTAACCAGGGTATCCCATTGATCTTCAGTCATTTCATGAAATGGCACAGGATCGTTTATTGTGCCAGCATTATTCACTAAGATGTCTATCCTATCAAATGAATTAATCGTCTGATCAATTGCGCTGAGGACCTCAGCTTCTTTGGTAATATCTGCCATCACCGTCATCGTATTCTTCTTATTACCAATTTCAGCTGCTGCTTTTTGGAGCTTGCTTCTATCTCTGCCTATCATGATAACCTTGCACCCTTCGGAGGAAAGTCTCTTTGAGATTGCCTTTCCTACACCACCGCCTGCTCCTGTAACTATAGCGACCTTACCCTTTATCATTTGATATTATCTCAGCAAATATTCTTTTAAAGTATTTGAGTGTTCACATCTAATCACTCGTCGGCCAATGCCTTGGTCACGGCTGCCTGCAGCTCCAAAATTACTGCCGCAGTATCCGAGGGGTCACTTTTGAAGGTAGCACCCGCGGCATAGTCATGGCCTCCTCCCTCTGGAAGGTTGGCTGCAACTCTACGGCATGAAATTGCATTATTGCTACGACGTATGCTTACCTTCCCTTTAGTACTGTAGAACATCACTAGATCAGTATTAGTCCTGGAAAAGACTTCTTGTGAAAAAAGACTACTCTGGAGATATGGAGATGACTGGACATAAGCTACTTTGAACTTGCCGGCTTCTCTTATTTGGATAGAGGCAAACACTTGTTCTTTCGCTTTATCACGTAGGAGCACATAGTCATTGTAGTCATTTTGCATTTCTACATCCCATAAGATCCCCCTAGAGGATTTGAAGGCAAGATCTGAGAGCCGATAATAAAAGTTGGGGGACGTCTGATAATAGCGTATTAGCTCCGATATTGGAGTTAAGTATTGGTCATTTGTGAAAAAGTCCATTGTATGGGCCATGCTTGCAAGTTTAGCAGCCTGTATGTTACCAGGCAAAAGTGTTTCATACATCAAGTCTGCTGCGCATTTTCTTCCCGACGCATCAAGCACAATCTCTACGAAAGGCTTAACCGCCTCGATTGCTTGATCCGACCAGGGATGATGATCGACCCACATTATCTTCCATCCGTTAGACACTGCTTCGGAAAATATCCTCCGGCAGGTTTCGATCAGCTCGTCATTGAGCCCAAGGTCTGCGATGATTATCTTTCCTCCCACATCGTTCGATGATGGGTATCGAGTTGCAGAGTGGATAAAGTTGCCAAGCTTGTTAAAATTTTCAACACCATAACCCAAAAACACAGTCATTGCTTGGGGATAGCGCATCAATCCTATTGCAGCGGAGTAGAGGCCATCAAGATCAGATTCATGCGAGAAAATTATCACCTTCATTCTATGAACAAATGCTCCCTCTGTCATGCCTCTGCCAATGCATTTATCTTATGATTATACTACCTTACAGTTCATATTATATCTTATCAGAATGAATTTGAGAATAGGTGGAATCGACAATATTTCCCGTTCAGTAATGCGTGAAGTATATAGCGTACAGCCTATCTTTAATCTCCTTTTCGTCTGTTTACTTCTCAAGAGAACAGGTACAAGTTTATGTGAGCCAAGCGGTGGGGTCATCCATAATTATGATGTGAAAAAGATAACCCTGCATATTTGACAAATTGGTCTTATTTAAAGACCAGCCAGACTTCTCCATAAGGAATATTAGGAAGAGATCTTGGCCCCACGAATAATAAAGAGGAGAACCTTATTACACTAAAATCAATCTTCAAATCAGGGAAAAATGGATGCTAAACATTAGAAGCAAACTCTATGACAAGAATCTATAATTATCAACGTAACATATGTTGACAATCAATATATGTTATACCGGCTTCATTCTTTTAATGTCAATAGCACAAAGCAAACGCAAGTTAATTGCTGCCAC
>DATAAU010000055.1:0-16637 GCA_036259955.1 Nitrososphaera sp.
GGCTCTATACGTGATGATGGTCCCTTGCCTGATGTAGTCACCGATGTTGTTGAGGCACAACGTAAGTACAAGGAAGTGATTAAGGAAGCCAAATTGGTGCTGATGTTATCTACCATGCTACATTCTATTGCGGTAGGAAACATGCTATCTGCATCAGTCAAAGTGGTAGCAGTCGACATTAGCCAGCCAGTAGTGACCAAGCTAATCGACAGGGGAACTGCTCAGGCGATTGGAATTGTAACTGACGTGGGAGCGTTCCTGCCTATAGTTGTAGAGCACCTAAAGGAGATTGTTGCAACTGAAGAAAAAGAAAAAAATAATGATAAAAATAAGTGATGTGCACAAAGGAATATTGTTGCATGGTAGACAATCCTAATCACAAAAATCACCTGACGCCTGAGCAGTACGAGGTATGCTGGAATAAGGGCACTGAACCCCCGTTTTCAGGAAAGTATCATGATTGCAAGGATAAGGGTGTGTACAAATGTATCTGCTGTGGCAACAGCCTATTTACCTCTGACACCAAGTTTGATTCTGGCACTGGGTGGCCTAGCTTCTCGACTCCAATTAATGAAACAAGTGTAAAAGAAGCGATAGACAGGAGCTACGATATGATAAGAACCGAAGTTATGTGTGCCAGGTGTGGTGCACATTTGGGACATGTATTTGATGATGGACCCAAACCAACCGGCCTGCGCTACTGCATCAACTCTTTGTCTCTTTCGCTAGAAAGAAAAAACGTGAAGAAGAATGCAAATGAATGAGAACCTGCAGTAGACAAAGAACTTTTTGAAAATGTCACGTACAAGAACTCCCTCGGAATCTAATCCAAGAATTACTTGATTGCAGGGGGGTGTAGAAAAGTCTCTCTGGGTTTCTTTGAGAGCCAAAAATGGCTATAAAGGTCGTTAAGAACTCTCTAGCAGATGATCATTCGACAATTCATTATTATTAGAGTGTATCGGAAGTAGCGGAATATGCCCAATCCAATTCTGACAATAGGCCTTGCATTGATGATTTTATTTACATTAGGATATAATTTTGCAGTTGCCCAAGAAGCTGAGATTACAGGGGCAGGCCCCTCCGTAAATGATACCCGTCTTGCAGTTGAGCAAGTTACGGGTGGATTGATATCTCCGACCACTATGGCTTTCTTAGATGAAGACACTATCTTAGTGCTTGAAAAAGATAGTGGTAGAGTGAGGATGATTGAAAATGGCGTGCTTCAGCCAGAGCCCCTTCTTGATGTAGCAGTTGCAAACGATGGCGAAAGAGGGCTACTGGGAACTGCTGTTTCAATAGAAAACGAGACAACCACTTACGTCTTTTTGTATTTCACTGAATCTGGTGGAGGGGTTGATGGTGATGACAGGCAGGACGTGTCCCCCGCAGGCAACCGCCTCTATCGATATGAGCTGCAAGGAGACCGACTTGTGAATCCCCTGCTCTTGCTTGACCTGCCAGCTCTCCCTGGACCTCGCTATAATGGCGGACCCGTTGTTATTGGTCCAGACAACAATATCTATGTCATTATCGGCGATGTAGGAGGCCATACCACAATGGTCCAAAATTTTAAGAATGGTTCTGAACCCGATGGGACAAGTGGAATACTAAGGGTCGGTAAAAATGGGGAGGTTGTTGATCCCATCATTGGAACCGGTGCGTTTGGCAAATACTACTTTGCATATGGTATGCGCAGCGGTTATGGTATGGACTTTGATCCCATGACCGGCCTATTGTGGGATACTGAGAACGGTGCACCATTTGTGGATGAGATAAACCTAGTTGATGCAGGCTTTAACAGTGGGTGGAAAATCGTACAGGGGATGGTGCCACAAGACTACAACCTGACCGACCTTGTGATGTTTAACGAAGAGAGTCACTACAGTAATCCTGAGTTTACATGGACAGAGCCCGTCGACCCTGCTGCACTTGAATTCCTCACTTCAAGTGAACTTGGAGAAGAATACGAGAATGACATGTTTGTAGGTGACATTAGCAATGGTACAATCTACCGCTTTGATCTAACTGAAAACAGATCTGCCCTTGCTCTTGAAGGCACACTCGCCGATACAATAGCAGATACTCCTGAAGAAGCAGAGAATGCTGTATTTGGCACGGGATTTGGAGGTATAACGGACATCAAGACCGGCCCTGATGGCTACCTATACATTCTATCATTTGTAGATGGAGCATTATTCCGAGTTGCTCCTATTGTCGATACGCTGTCGCAAACCGCAGAAGGTGCTGCGGAACTAACTGTTAGAGCGGCTGATCTATCTGGCGATACAATAACAGGAGTGTACATTGTCATTGAAGCAACCAACGGAACTACTCTGACGGAAGAACATGCTCCATTGACATTTGTAGGAACTGTGGGATCCACATACACTGTTACAGTACCTGTTCTTGGTAACATGGAATTTGACCGGTGGGATAATGGATCTACAGACAGAACAAGGTCCATAACTCTTGATCAAGGCGACAACACCATCACAGCATACCTAGAAGTTGATTCAACAAGTGCCAATGCTACTCTAGATTCACGTATCATTATCATACAAAGGCTTGCCGATATTGTAGATCAAGACAATTGCTTCGATGCTGAGGATGCAAGAAGACTGAATATAGTGGTTGGCAATATGATTCCGAATATGTTTAGTGAAGGTGAAGGAGGCAGCAATCAGCTACAACGTGAGATAAATAGGCTTATTGTTCCCAATTGCCCCGTAGTTGACACTGGCGCTAGCGAAGTGGGTCAAGGCAACACCAATTCTAACACAGAACCAAGCGGCGATGAGGAAGAGGAAGAACCAAGCGGCGATGAGGAAGAGGAAGAAGAGGAATAGGATAACAGAGTTCGTGACGAGCAGCAGCTAGTTCTCTTTCAACTTTTTCTGTATCATCTCTAGTACAATCTTTGGATCTGCCTTGCCCTTTGTGATCTTCATTACTTTGCCAAGCAAAAAGTTTGCAACATTGGTATTGCTCCTTGCATCCTGAACTGCTGCCTGCTCCATTTCAAAGACCGATTGAACTGCTTGGGCCAGTACACTGACATCATCAATCCTGTTGGCCTGCATCTTCTTTGCCAATGCAGAAGGCATCTCGCCTGTCCTTACTGTTTGACCAAGGATCTGCTTGGCCGTAGCTCTATTTATCATATCCTTATCGACCAGTCTTGCTAGATCTGCTATATGCTCCGGTTCTACTTTGAGACCTGCAAACAGAGAATATTCTTTTTCTTCCTCTTCTTCTTTCTTCTGTCGTTCATCTATGAAGCTCATGAGATCCGTTACTATCCAGTTGGCTATCTCTTTTGGTGACAAGTACACCGCAAGGGCGGATTCAAAGAAGTCAGCAAGCTCCTTGTTCCCTATAAGGACTTGTGCAATATGGGCTGAGAGGCCATAGTCTGAAATAAAACGCTCCTTGCGTTTGTCTGGAAGCTCTGGCATTGATTGCTTGATGAATGAAACAAACTCGCTTCCAAGAACCACCATTGGAATATCCGGCTCGGGAAAGTAACGGTAGTCTTGCTCCTCCTCTTTTGTCCTCGATTCTTTTGTTACTTTTCTTGCATCGTCCCAGTGACGAGTCTCTGACCGAACTTGGATTTCTCGGGACGCCATTGTTCTCTGCCTTGTGATTTCATAACGTAATGCCTTTTCTACATCCGCAAATGAGCTGATATTCTTAATCTCGACCTTGTTGCCCCAGTTAACTGATACATTGGCATCGCAGCGCACAGATCCCTCAAGCTTTGTGTCGCATACGCCAAGATGTTCTATTATAGAAGTTATCTTGTCAAGGAACATGCGCACCTCCTTTGGGTCAGTGAAGTCCGGCTCTGTCACTATCTCAACAAGTGGCACCCCTGCTCTATTGTAATCAATCAAGGTATAAACACTGGTATCCATACTACCACTTGCATAAACAAGTCTGCCAGGGTCCTCTTCCAGTTGCACTCGTCTTATTCTTGCATCCTTGTTATTGCTGTACTCTAGCTTTCCATTTACCCCAATGCTTGTTATATTGTATGCGTTGTACTGTGTAATCTGAAAGTTTTTTGGCAAATCAGGGTAAAAGTAGTTTTTTCGGTAGAATGCAATTTCGTCTGGGAATTTGCAGCCAAGAGCAAGACTGATCATAGCAGCAAACTCAACCGTCTTTTGATTCAAAAGCGGTAATGTTCCTGGTAGTCCCGCACATATGGGACAGATATTTGTGTTTGGAGCCTTTCCTCTGTAGTCCAAACTGCATCTGCAGAATAGTTTGCTCTTGGCACCTGTGAGCTGACAATGAATTTCAAGCCCTATCTTAGTAGCATTATCCGTCATCCCAGATCGGGGCTCCTCTGCACTTTTGCAGCCTGTTCAAACGAATACGCTACATCAAGCAAAGTTTGTTCGGCAAATTGGTCTGCCATTATCTGCAAGCCTACAGGCAAACCATCGGCAAATCCTGCAGGAACTGATATTGCAGGCATGCCCGTGAGGTTTGCTACGACTGTGTCAATATCGACAAGATACATCTTGAGTGGGTCATCAATTCTTTCACCTATCTTAAATGGAAGTATGGGCATGGTAGGACCTATTAAGACATCATACCTTTGAAAAAGTGTTTCTATATCGTGCTTTAGAAGTGAGCGCGCCTGGTGTGCCTTCATATAATACTTGCCATAATATCCAGAAGAGAGCACATATGATCCAACAATTATCCTCCTTTTTGCCTCTTCACCAAAGTTGCTGCGTGCCCTGGCAAAATAGCTGTTCCATTCGTAGCCTTCGGGGTTCATATCAAATCCGTATCGGATGTTATCGTAACGTGCTAGATTGCTACTTGCTTCTGCAGTTGCAATTGTATAGTAGGAGGCAAGGGCATACTGCACTGAGGGAAGGGATACTTCTTCGCAGTTGCAGTCCTGCTTCTCTAGTGTGTCTGCTGCTTTGTAGATTATCTTGGATACTGCAGGGTCTGCACCTGCAATGAACTCAGTGACAAGACCTACGCGTAATCCATTTCTTTCTTTTAGCGAATATGTGGGCTTGCTATCTTTGGTCGTAGTGTGATCATTTTCATCGGACCCAGCTATCACATTTAGAATGGAAGCTATGTCAGATACCGTCCTGCCGACCGGTCCTATTTGCTCTAGACTGTTTGCATATGATACAAGCCCAAATCTGCTCACAAGGCCATATGTAGGTTTGAGCCCAACTACGGAGCAAAAACTAGCAGGACATCTAACGGAGCCTCCTGTATCTGAGCCAAGTGATGCAGTACATTCAAGGGCAGCCACACTTGCTGCGCTACCGCCTGACGAGCCACCTGACACCCTACTGATATCCCAAGGGTTTCTAGTGGGGCCATGTCGGCTAAACTCTGTAGTAGAACCCATTGCAAACTCATCAAGGTTTGCTTTGCCGATTATGATCGCATCGGCAGCCTTAAGTCGCTTGATCACTGTTGCATCGTATGCAGGGATATAACTTTCAAGCATCTTTGAGGCACACGTGGTTTTAATTCCTTTTGTGCAAATATTGTCTTTGATGCTAAATGCGACTCCTGCAAGCGGGCCACTTTGCTCGCCTTCTCTGATCTTTTTATCAATCCTGCGAGCTGCCTTGAGCCCCTCTTCTCTGTTGAGTGTGACAAAGGCGTTTATCTTACGTTCTACTTTTTCAATTCTCTCAAAGATCTGAGAGATATATTCCTCAACAGAAAATTCTCTGCGTTTGATGCCTTGGACAATCTGCTCGACCTGACGAGTATAGAATGACAATTCAGACCATCCTCGGACCCTTCACAAAACCGTCCTTCCTATAGTCTGATCCAAGAACACTATCTTCAAAGGTTTCAGCAGCATCTTTACGAAGTTCTGAAAACTTCTTTTTCAACGTTATCTGTTCGACCTGTTCAAGGGGCATCGTGTCCAGCTTATTCAAGTAGTTTATTATTTCTTCTATCTGTGTCGTATAGCGCTGTAGCTCTGAGTCTGACATCTCGAGCTTTGCAAGCCATCCAAGATGCTTTACTTCTTCTCTTGTAACTACCATATTACTATCATGGCGCCAGCCTGTCTATGTCTCTTGGATAAAGTGTAACATCGCGGATATTTTCGACTTTTGTTAGTGCCATCATAAGCCGCTCAAGTCCAAGACCAAATCCTGCGTGTGGTGGAACCCCATAATCAAATACTCGCAGATGATAGTCAAACGCTTCCGGTTTTAAACCCTGCTTCGCCATGCGCTCCACCAGCTGATCTTTATGGTTTATTCTGGTACTGCCTGAAGAAACTTCAAGTCCTCCATACATCAGATCAAATGACTCACATACCCTGCTGTCTTCTGTGCTTGGCTTGACATAAAATGGCTTGGTCGAAGTTGGCCAGTCAATTATGAAGTAAAAGTCATCGAGGTACTCGTGTTTTATGCTCTTCATAATCTGTGGAGAAATGTCATCTCCCCACTGTATGCGCTCGCCAGCCTCCTGCAATTTATCAATGATATCAGAATAACTGTACTTCGAAAATGGTATCCCCGTGGACGGTAACTGAAGTTGTAGATACTCTAGATCATCTTGATTGCTTTCTTTTAGTGTATCAACGATCTTTAATATCATTCTCTCAATCAGAGACATAATATCATTGTAATCCACAAATGCACACTCGACATCGATCGAAATTGCTTCGGATAAATGTCTGTTTGTGCGGGACGGTTCTGCACGAAAAATAGGCCCTATCTCAAATACACTTTCAAATGCCATTGTTAGCTGTTCTTTGTATAGCTGAGGACTCTGCGCAAGAAATGCTTCTCTATCATAATAGAATATCGGAAAAAGTGCTGCCCCGCCTTCGGTTGCAGTGGCTATCATTTTAGGCGTGTTTACTTCAATGAATTTTTCCGCTGAGAGAAATGCTCTGATAGAATTTAGCACGGTTTGACGAATTCGAAATATCGATCCAAGGTAATTGCGTCGCAGATCGACTGCTCGAAGATCAAGTCGGGTATCAATGCCTACTGTTGAGGTCCTGCTCTGAACAACAAAAGGCGCCGCCTTTCTTGATATTGAAAATACCTTAATCTCCGTTGGAACTATTTCTGCGCCGTTTGGAACCTTTTCCTGCGGCCTCACCTTGCCGCGTACTCCAATAGAGCTGTGCTCCTTGACCTCTTTGGCCAGTTGGAAAAGCGAATCACTGCATTCACGCTTCTTTACAGTGATCTGAATTTCGCCATATATATCCCGCAATATGATAAACTGTATATTACCGTGATCTCTTATACTGGCGACCCAGCCCATGACAACTACTTCGTCGTCCATTTCCCTACAAAGGGCTATCTCTTTGGAATAGTGAGTTCTTCGCCAATTTCTAAGATCTTCTTCCTGCAGCAATTCGTCCAATTATGCAGGGGTATAAGGAAGAGGTTAATTTAACCTTACCAGCATTTGTGTCAATATGCGATGGCGGTGGAAGGATGGCTAACAGCAACGGAATTGGGGCCTAACCCAAAACTTCTCTTGAGATGCTGTCGAGCACTCTGCTGACAGCTTGTTTTTTGACTATGCCGGTTACAAAGTGAGGTTTTCCTCCACCGCGGCCATCTGTGCCTGCAAATTGCTTAAACATTTTGTTCAAGTCGATCCCTTCCATTTTTTCATTGCAAGCAAAAACTATGTTTGCTCTCTCGTTGGACATATTTGCAAGAAGGACTAGAGTGCTTGGATTTAAAATTATTTCACCTGCAAATTCTTGGGTTTGATCATCTGACAGGTTCTCAAATATCCCTTTTAGGAGTGTTATACTACCACTTCTGATCGGCTGTATGCTGGATAGCTTTTCTCTACTAAGCGCTTTTAATTTTCTAGCATTAATTTCATTTTCAGATCTAATCTTTTGTGCAGTATTTTCAACAGTGTTAATGTTGGCTCTAAGTTCATTACAGATCCTTAATAGCTTGGACGACAAAGCTATAGCTGTATCTTTGGCTTGGCGGCTAACAACAAAGTCAACTTCATATTCATTTCCGCTTTTTGATACTCGCGTGACTAGAAAAAAATCGCATTCTTGCAGATTGTTGGCATGTGCCATTGCACACGCCGATACATCATGATTTTCGATCTCTACAACTTTGACCTCCGAAGGGGTAGCTGCTGATATCCTTTCCTCATTTGCACGCAAGTTAGGAATCTTACGCTTTGCTTCTTCAAGCGAGGAAAATGTATGTGTCATTACTCTGCGGCCTCTGGCGATAAGTGAATTAACTTCTGCTTCTGCCTTGATCACAGTATCAAGATCAAGCTGTGGAATCTCGATGAAGGCCGTATTGTTATAGCCTGACTCTTTGTGCTCCACTTTTCTGACCTTCAGGGTCTGGCCGAGCAGTTTCTGCAACGCTCCGATGAATGCGTGCTCTGCGGTATGAGCTAGTCTGTTGTCACTTGGTGAAGCAATAGGTAATCAATCCTAACTTCAGCTATAAATGCTATTGAGAAGAGATTTTAATCTCTTGTAATAACCAGAAGCTATTGGCTAGAAAGATTGCTAATGACAATGAACTTACGATTGCTACCCTTGGCTCCCATTGTTCGTTACAGGTTCTAAAGGGTGCAAAGGACGAAGGATTTAGGACATTGCTTGTATGCGAGAAACGTCGATTGGGGTTATACTCAAGATTTGAGTTTATTGATGAAATTGTAGAGGTTAACAGTTTTGCAGAGATCCTTGATGATATATATCGCAGACGCCTCAAGGAGGCGGGCTCTGTGCTGATTCCTCATGGCACTTTAATATCTCAGATGAAAAGCGAGGAAATCGAGAAGATAGACATACCCGTATTTGGCAACAAGTGGATTTTAAGATGGGAGGCCGACAGAGATCTCAAAGAAAAGATGATGAAAGAAGCAGGCCTGAATATTCCCCGGGCAGTCAGATCTAAAAATGATATCAATGGGTTATGCATTGTGAAGCTACATGGGGCGGCTGGTGGGCGGGGCTATTACCTTGCATGGAACCGCGAGAGCTTCGAAGAAGGTGCAAGACGGCTTATTGATCAAAAGATAATCAGAGGAGAAAGCGACCTGTACATTCAGGAATTCATTAGAGGTGTGCCAGTCTATCTGCAGTACTTCTATTCACCAATAACTGAAGAAGTTGAGCTTCTGGGAATAGATAGACGATACGAATCAGATATTGACGGCATAGGCAGGATCCCTGCAAAGCAACAACTTGGTGCAGGCAGCATTGAGCCTTCGTATACTGTCATCGGAAACATACCACTTGTTCTGCGCGAATCACTGCTTGAGGAAGTATACAAGATCGGCGAAAACTTTGTGCGTGCTGCAGAGCGCCTAGCGCCACCGGGGATGCCGGGGCCATTCTGCCTTGAAGGAGTATATGACAATGAAGGTAAATTCACAACCTTTGAATTTTCTGCAAGGATTGTGGCAGGAACGAACCTCTACCTTGACGGTTCACCTTACTCTGGACTATTATATGACGAGCCCATGAGCATGGGGAGAAGAATAGCAAGAGAAGTAAAGATAGCAAAGAAAAAAGGTAAACTGGATAAAGTAATAACATAAAGCATCATCCCTGTGCAATTTTTTAGGCTATTCTCTTTCTATGAGAAGATGTTTCAAAGGCGAGTCCGAGAAGGGACAATCTTTTGATAAGATATGTGGGCTCAACATCAAGTGGGTCATATTAGACCTTTGTAATATCCGTCATGGGATAATCGATCATAATAATTCTTAAAATGCTCCTTCTCCTCGCAAATATCAATGACTGTCAATAAAGAGAAGGATAGCAGAACATTTTATGCAAGCTCTGTTATAACCACTGCAACAATTCTTATGGCAGCTGGTATAGCTGGTTTTGCATTACTTGTACCCAATCAAGTTATAGCATCAATTGATAACACGATAGAAGAAGAAGAAAGAGTTGCAGTAGGAGGGGGCAACATCACTGTATCTGTCAATCAATTCCTACCTGCATGGGTGGAGATTCAAAGAGGAGAAAGTGTCACATTTTATGCATCACAAAATTCCACAGAGGTACATAATATTTGACTTAAGCAATGGATCAATAATTTCTAGTTTAGAGTTGCCGTTCATACTGCCTGAAGGAGCTGGTCCGGATCAACTGGAACTTGCACCTCCATTCAATTTTGGTGACCCTATGATCATAGAGCAGCCACATGGTGGAGAAGCTATAATCACCTTGAATAAGACTGCATTCTATCCCACTGTCACAGACAGAGAGATAATACAAGATATCTGCTTGATGTAGTAGAACTGCAACAGCTAACAGAAGAGGCAACGGAGCAAGGATTGTTTGAGCCACTAAACCTATCAGCCAATTATACAATGAATGGAACTGAGACAATAGTCAGCTCTGGCATAATACTAGATGTCAGTGGTTTTCAAGCCTTAGAAGTGGAAGGAGGAGAGGTGAAATTCCAGCCGATCCCATATCCAATTCTAGATAGCTTGCGCTCACATTTGAAGAACCTGGAACTTATGAATACTTCTGTGCATTTCATCCTGGAATGTGGGGAGTAGTTAGAATAGCAGAGGAAGAAGAAGTGGCTGGTGGGGAAGAAGTATCTGCTGCTAATATTGCCGCAACTACAGCGACAAATGCTACTGACTCAAATGCGACAGCAGTAGTAACAACTCCAATTCCTCCTACAGAGACAAGACAGGAAAATACAACGACAACAACTGATGGGGAGGAGGATGGAGAAGAATGATAACTGCAGTAAGCAAGTACAATATTGCATCGCTGCAAGAATAACAAAAATAAAGAGCAAGTAACTAGAAGCGTTCTTTTGCTTGCCTAACTCCTCTTTCTAAATTATAAAAATATGTGGTTTTGTACTAATTCAATACAAGTTCTAAGCTTAATAGGACCTCGACGGATCGAGGAAGTGGAGCATCTTCATTATTATGCATTATTGGAGAAGTGAACACCTCTGCTACATTGAGGCTACAGATCTGCATTTCTTATCTCATGATATCATTATGCAAACCTTTAAAGCGCATCGACGAGTTTTCGAGTTTTATGCAAGATATCAAGCTAGTTTATTCTACCGCTGACCCGCCAAAGCTCAATGCACCCCATCTTATATGCGGATTTCCTGGCAGCGGTTATGTTGGCAAGCTCGCAATTGATCATCTCATACAAGAGCTGCCTGCAAATCATCTAGTGGACATTTACTCCAGCTCCTTCCCACCACAGATTATGATAAAGCCAGATGGCACAGCTGATTTAATGAAGAACAGTATCTTTTGGTGGCATGGTCAGGAATCTGACCTGTTATTGTTAACAGGTGACTCGCAGCCCGCCAACCCTGACTCTGAATACGCTTTAGCAGAAGAAGTGCTTAGTTTAGCGGAGCGGTTTGGCACACAACAGGTGTTCACACTTGCAGCATACATTACAGGTGTCTTTGTAGACCAGCCAAAGATCTTTGGTACCGCTACAGACCAAGAAACAGTCAAAATTCTTTCATCAAATAATATATCGGTGATGGATAGCGGAAGCATCACAGGAATGAATGGTCTTGTAATCGGCATAGCAAAGTTGCGCAATATGAAGGGAATATGTCTGCTTGGAGAGACATCAGGCTACGTCGTAGATGGCAAGGCATCCAAAGCAGTACTTCAAGCCCTTCTCCAAATAGTTAATGTCAAAGTAGACATGGCAAACTTGGACAAACGTGCAAAAGACACTGAAATGTTGATTCAGACCATAGAGCAACAGATGCTTGCAGCAAAAGGAGGCGGCAGGCAATTTGAAGGTCAGCAGCCTCAAAAACCCCGCGACACTGGCTATATTAGCTAGATCTTTTTTAGGCTACCGAACTTTCCAACATTTATGCTATCTTCGCCCTTGAATGTGTTGATATAGCCATTCTCTACCGAAACTGTGTCGCCGGGCTGGATCTTGTTTATGTCATCCCCCCACAATGAAAGCTTGATGCTCCCAGTTTCGTCTGAAATTCTTGCGTCGGCTACAGTATTTGTCCCTCCAGCCTTAAGATTGACTGTGCGGGGCTCACCGACGCTTTCTACTTTTCCTGTCACACTTACATTGCGCATTCCCGACTTCAGCTCGCCTATCTTCATATATTTTCTGCTAAAGCTGCCTCTGATAATAAAAGTTTTACATGGTAGCTACAATAAGTGAATGCCCGCAGTCGGTGCAAACCAACTTTATCCCCGCCATGGTTTTCTCCCGTACTTCATGAACTGTCTTTGAATGGCACTTTATGCAGAGTCTTGAAACAGTCTCGGGCTTAGGCATTAACATATTGTACTTACACCAAGCAAAATTTAACCTTATTTCACTCGCCGCAACTATGAAA
Organism: Nitrososphaera sp.; assembly: GCA_036259955.1. Classification (GTDB taxonomy): domain Archaea; phylum Thermoproteota; class Nitrososphaeria; order Nitrososphaerales; family Nitrososphaeraceae; genus Nitrososphaera. The sequence goes on from DATAAU010000055.1 coordinate 12,372, forward strand.
TAAGGTTTTAGAGGCAAGACCACTGAGTGGAGGGGTAGCGAAGCCTGGTCAAACGCGCAGGACTCAAGATCGGATGTGTCCATGGTGCCATTTCTTCTCGCAACATATACCAAAAAAGAAAAAGCGAGATGAGTGATCCCGTCCCTTAGGGGTTCGTGGGTTCAAATCCCATCCCCTCCACCTGATCCATTGTTGCATGAATTTGCTGCGCTCAAAAAATAAGCTCAATGTGAGAATATAAAACAATTCTAACTCAATTTTTTAAAAAAATCTTCTCTAAGCTTGCATAAATGTTTTTTCTCTTTCTCAATTATTTAATAAATTACGGGATGCATTTCTTTATAGTAATTCTATACAATATTTAATCAAATAGTAATTTCTAACTATTCTGTGTTATTGAGCGAAACACAAAATTCAAATTATTTTTTGCATGCATAGACATTCAGTGGCGCGCAAATCTATAGTGTTAATACCAGTGATAGTTGCTGCTGTTGCAGTAGGCGCCCTTGGCATAGCATTTGTCCCACCCGAGATCAGAGACAAGAATACTGGCTTTCCAAAAGGCACAGTCCGAATAGATAATGATGTCATAACGGTCGAAATTGCCGAGACTGCAGCTGAACGGCAAAGGTGGCTTACATTTAGGCAAGACATGCTACCGCTTGACAGTGCTATGCTCATCAAGCACGATGAGTCTGATCTCTATGAAGTATGGATGCTCAACATAGAGTATAACCTTGATTTGATATGGTTTGACGAAAATGGTAATGTCGTATATATAAAAGAGAATGTACCTCCATGTGGTAATGTAGTTGAAACGATTAGTTGCACTTACAAGACTACAAAACCCGCATTGTATCTTATGGCTGCGACTGCAGGTTTCATAGAGGCTCACAACATTGCTATTGGTTCCAAGATGACAACAATCTCTGTTTAACTTAATTACATGGCTAAGCTAACGCGCATGATGTGATAAAGTTTGTCCTTGCGGACCGGCACGCAAGACCTCTCTTAAAAAGAGAAATCTCAGTGCTTCTTGCCCAGCCGAACTTATTGAGAATAGCGTATCTAGATGAAAGAGGCGATCCTATTGCACATCCTCTATGGTACTATTACAGTAGAGACAAGTTTCTCATTGCGATAGATAGAGCCGGCAGGAAAGCAAAAGTACTTCGAAAAAATCCCATCGTATACTTTCTTGTTGATGAAAGTTCTCGCAAAAAAGGCACGCTTGGATTAAGGGGTAAAGGAACTGCAAGAGTGATTGATGATCCATTATATGCTACAAAAGTAACCAGACACAATGTGAAGAGGTATTTAGGCACGCTGCAAAGTAAAGCTGCAAAGGCCATACTTGCTATGGGTCCAGATTCTTGCGTTATCGAAATTACACCATCATATATAGCTACTTGGAAGTTCTAAGAATTGATCATCTTTTTGAGATCTTCATGTGCTTGTCGGACTTCGTCAATAGCCGCTTCATCTTCAAGCGTAGTGATATCGCCGATCTTGTCGCCACTTGCAATAGATTTTAGTAGCCTCCTCATTATTTTGCCGCTACGTGTCTTAGGCAGCTTGCTAACGAAGTATATCTCATCTGGTGTTGCTATGGGCCCAAGTGTACTTCGAATGTGGGTGATCACTTCTTTACGCAGGTTTTCAGAATTCGAAAAACCCTCCTTTAGCACCAAGAATGCTATTATAGATTCCCCTTTTGTGTCGTCAGGCTTGCCCGTCACTGCGGCTTCTGCAACGGCCTTATGTGATACAAATGCACTCTCTAACTCCATCGTGCCGAGCCGGTGACCTGCCACTTTAAGTACATCATCTGCCCTGCCAAGAAGCCACAAGTAGCCCTCCTCGTCAACTAATGCATAATCACCGGGATAGTAGAAGCCTGGAAACTTGGCCCAGTAAGTCTGCCGGTATTTTTCCTCGTCCTCCCAGAGACTCAAGAACATACCTGGCCATGGTCTACGAATGACAATATAGCCTTTTGTTCCCGGCCTTACGATCTTGCCAGTTTCATCTACTACTACTGCATCAACTCCTGGTACGGGAAATGTGGCTGAGCCAGGCTTCATTGGGATCATTTCGATTCCAGTACACATGCTGAGCATTATCCCTCCAGTTTCTGTTTGCCACCAAGTGTCAACTATAGGGCAATTCTCATTGCCAATTCTCTTGAAGTACCACATCCACACTTTGGGGTTAATAGGTTCACCCACCGTTCCAAGCAGTCGAAGAGACGACAGATCAAATGAGTTTGATGGTGAATCATCATCATACTTCATATACATACGGAGTGCAGTTGGTGTAGTATACAATATGGTGGCGCCATGCTTTTCCACAATTGCCCAATACCTATTGGGTTTAGGAAAATCAGGAGCTCCCTCATACATTATTTCAGTTATGCCATGCATCAGGGGAGCATAGACAATATAGCTATGACCTGTAACCCAGCCGATATCTGCAGTACAGAAAAAGATGTCTTGCTTTGTAAAGTCAAAGACCCACTTTGCAGTTGCATATAGATGCGCGAGATAACCTCCTGTTCCATGCATTACCCCCTTGGGCTTACCCGTAGTTCCAGAGGTATAGAGGATATAAAGTGGATGAGTGCTTTCAACTGGCTCGGGCGGGCAATACAGTTTAGCACCTTCCATCAACTCGTGCCACCAGAGATCCTTTGGTCCAATGTTGACCTTATTGCCAGTGCGTTTGAGCACTACCACATGTTCTACAGAGGGCAATGATAAAACTGACTCATCGACTACTTTTTTTAATTCCACAAGCCTGCCTTTTCTTATACCTCCATCTGCAGTTACTATGACTTTGGACTTGGCATCATTTGCTCTGTCGATAAGCGCCTTTGCCGAAAAGCCAGAAAATACCACAGAATGAATGGCGCCAATCCTTGCGCATGCAAGCATTGCAATAGGCAGCTCTGGCACCATAGGCATGTATATTGTGACGCGGTCACCTTTGCTAACACCAAGACCCTTTAGGACATTCGCAAACTTGTTTACCTGACGATATAATTGAAAATAGGAAAGTGTTCTTGTCTCTCCATTCTCGCTCTCCCAGATTATTGCGGCCTTATTTTTCGTGTCCGTGTCTATATGCCTGTCAAGACAGTTTACAGATGCATTAAGATTACCTCCTACAAACCACCTTGCAAATGGAGGGTTCCAATCAAGGAGACGGTCCCATTCTTTGAACCAGATCAAATTTTTGGCCTGGGTTGCCCAGAACTTGTCCGGTTCTGCTAGCGCCTCTTTTGAGATTTTTTCAAGGCGCTTGCCTACCTTAACACTTACCTTCATATTGTTATCCTCGCCTCTATTTTCATCTAGTCTTGGATGACTCGACAAACATTATGAAGAACTAAAACTTGTCTTTAAAGTATTTGTTTAGCTATTTTGTTTAAGAGAAATGTAAAGGCCATTTAGAATATTTTTATTAAATAATCAATCGATATATTAAAAATAGAGAAAAATCACTTCTATCATAGTTTGAAGTATAGAAGCAGAACAGAAATAGTAGCAATGATCCTAGAGGCAGCGAATGGCGGAGCAACTAAGACAAAAATCATGTACAAAGCTTTCTTAAGCTACGCACAGCTAAGAGAATACCTCGCTGTCTTGATCGAAAACGGCCTGCTCGAATACATGGAAGGAACACAGACGTACAAGACAACTGCAAAGGGACTTAACTTCCTGAAGATGCATAGTGAGATTGGGGAGCTTTTACAAACAAGCGTCAGGGAACGCTAAAGCTGCCCATCTAAATTTTTTAAAAATTAAAAAACTGACCGGACATGATGCGTGCATCCGGCTCTAGAATTATTTTGTTATTACTTGATTAAGCCAGTTTGTTTCAGACTGCTCTACTGGGTTAGAAGACACAGAGGCATCATTGTCTTCTTCTTCTTTTCTCTCAGAGTTTGCTGCGCTCACCTGCACAACAGAAACCACTTCTGCAGCCTGACGTTGTGCCTGTTCAATTGCCTTCTCTTCTTCTTGTTCTTCCCTAATTGTTGGAGTGGCAACTGTCGAAGTGCTGTTACTAGTTGTGACAATATTTTCTAGCGTCTGAGTTGTCAGCTTTTCTTTTACATTGCTTATCTCAGCTCTTTCATTGTTTATGTGCTCGATTAGCTCATCCGTCTGAACCTTGACCTGCTGGTATGTCTCCTCCTTCATTTCATTACTTCTGAACTGGAGTTTTGCATCGAACAGGACTGCCTTGATGTTCTTGACTTCT
>DATAAU010000056.1:0-16957 GCA_036259955.1 Nitrososphaera sp.
GATGAGTCTATCCCAGCAAGAAGAAAATGAGACGCATACGGAAGAAGAAAAGTCAGCTTATCTCTGCTAATTTTTCTTTTACTTGCCTGAAAATATATCTCCGGAATTGCCTCAAGTGAGACCAGAGTCAACAGTGCACTAAAAAGTATGGACTGCGGTAAAGGCTTCGACTCGTAAGTAATTTACATTCCTTTTCTGTATCACTATGTAATGTTCTCCTGCTTTACTTCTTTTCTCAATTTTATTTTTAAAATCTAATCAAAGGAAAGAATGATCCCTCTCTCACTTTTGTATAGAATCTATATCAATAGCCAGTGACTTAACCACTTGAGTCCAAGCGGTGCTAATGTTTGCTCTATTATATCCACCACCTCCAAGTGCAATCATCCTGCCTTTGCAGTGCTTGTGGGCCAACTTATGAATAGAGTCTGCAGCAAACATGTGTGCTTTTGAAGTATATTGCAAATGCGTTATCGGATCACCTGCAAGCCCATCTGCCCCACATTGTAGTATTATTAATTCAGGCTTTGCATCATCTAAAAATTGCTCGATCTTACCGAATGCCTCTACAAATTCCCCGTCACGAGAGCCTGGCTCAAGGGGAATGTTAAGCTTGGTATTTGCTGCTGCACCTTTGCCTACCTCACTCGAGGATCCTGTGCCAGGATAAAGATAGCGCCCATCTTCATGAATGTCTGCAAAGAACAAAAGTGGATCATCTTCGAATTCGTAAAAGACACCGTCTCCATGGTGTGCGTCAATATCAATGTATGCGATCCGCTTTATTCTGTATTTTTCACGTGCTGTCAGGATTGCAATACCAATGTCGTTGAATATGCAAAAGCCACCTGCAGAATCGCGTCTTGCATGATGCAAGCCTCCAATAGGGTTGAAAGAATGATCCACTTTTCTCCCTCTCTGGTCTTTGCCGTTCACTACCATATCAAGCGCAGCCAACGTCGATCCCACGACATAGAGTGAGGCTTCAAAGGCACCCTTAAATGCAGGTGTGTCGCCCTTGTCGAGAAGCACGCCACCGTGTCTCGAAGCCACTTTGACAAGTTCAACATACGAGGAGTCATGGAATAATGCTGCATCTTGGTATCCTGCCATTACTGGCTCTTGTACTATAATATTGCCAATGTTTTCGTTCTGCAGCTTATTCCAGAACGCATAAAGCCTATCAGTCCCAAATGGATGAGAGCCTCCAAACCCATATCTTGCTAATGCCTCACCATAAAACACAGCTGTCTTACACATTTTATGTGTCTGAGATCATAATTATAGTGACTGCAAATAAATATTCTCAACGATCATTAGATCTTTGTTAGTGTATGTTTACAGGGATTGTCAAAGGCATGGCTAGGGTTACATCCACTTCAAAGAGCAGAAGGGGAGCTGAGACTATCATCCGAGTCAGGCTAGGAAATCTTGGGAGGGGTCTCAAGAAAGGGGACAGCGTATGCATAAATGGCGCCTGTCTCACAACCACAAAGCTATCAAAAGGTGAAGCCGAATTTGAAATGGTATCGGAAACCATCCGGCGAACAAACCTTGGCCAAACGCGACCAGGTGAAATGGTTAACGTCGAAAGGTCTCTTAGGATAGGTGATAGGCTCGAAGGACATTTCGTTTTAGGCCATGTGGATGGCGTTGGCATCATTGAAGATATTGAAAAGGCATCATCTGAAACGACCATTTGGATAAAGCTAGATAAAGAGTTGATAAAATCAGTTGCACCAAAGGGCTCGATCGCTGTTGACGGTGTTAGCCTCACTTTGGTAGGCGTCAAGGATAATCGGGTCTCTGTATCACTCATACCTCACACATTGAAGGTAACAACCCTTGGCATGAAGCATATAGGCGACCATGTTAATATTGAGACAGATATACTTGGTAAGTATATCATGACCAACTTACCCAAGGCATAGAACTACAGTGAAACATTTAATCGTCCTGCCTACATTGGTCTTCCTGAATATGCCTATAGTAACAGTGTCAACTTATAGTGGAAGAACTCAGACTGAGAAGGATCGTTTGGCGGAGGCAATAACGGATGACATTATAAGAATATGGAAGGTGCAGAAAAAAGATGTCATTGTAGTATTTCAGGAAGCTTCTCATGGGAACTGGTATGCGTCAGGTGTTCGTTTATAGCATGAGGTAAGGGTCATCAATAGACTAATTTTGCTACCGACGAACTGCTTTGTACAGCCCTCGCATAACCTGAATCCTGTTTTACCAAAAGATTAGTAACTACCAGAACTTTAGTAATCTTTTAATAAGATTAAGCGGCAAAACAAATAGTTGTCTCTTGCTGAAGCAATAGCAGCTCTCAAAGCTGGCAGATTTGTGCTTGTTCATGATGATAAAGCGCGTGAAAATGAAATCGATATGGTAGTTGCTGCTGATCATATCAAGCCTTACCACATTGCAACTATGAGAAAAGATGCTGGAGGACTTGTGTGTCTCGCAGTCGCAAACGAGATCATAAGCAAGCTGGGATTAGTATATATGCACGATATCATAGCAGATATGGGCAAGGTAAACCCTATCTTTTCAAAATTGACTGAAGGTAGAACCAACTATGGAGATAAACCCTCATTTTCAATAGCAGTAAACCACCGCTCAACGCATACAGGCATTACCGATCAGGATAGAGCACTTACCATATTGAAGATGGCAGAAGTCTGCAAGAACATTGACAATGGAGGCATAGAACAATTCGCCAAGGACTTCCGAGCCCCAGGGCATGTGCCTATACTTATAGCGTCGAAGCACCTATTGCACGACAGGATGGGCCATACTGAGTTGTGCGTCTATCTGACACAGCTTGCAGACATTACGCCCGCAGTAGCCATTTGCGAAATGATGGACTCGATGACGCACAGGGCGCTCTCGATTGAAGCGGGACAAAAATATGCCGCAAGATTTGGCATCCCCTTAATTGATGCAAGCGAGCTCAAAGCTAATGCCAGGGTGGCATAACCAACAATTGATTTATCTGGCGATAGTAGTTTCTGAGTTTAACAGCGAAATAACTTTCAGGATGTTAGAAGGTGCAAGAGATCACGCAGCCGCAGTAAGTGCTAAGGTAAACTACATCATGTATGTGCCTGGCACCTTCGATATGCCTCTAGCAGTTGAACGATTGTTGAAAAAGAAAAATGTGGATGCAGTAGTCACGCTAGGTGCTGTGATAAAAGGGGATACTAGACATGATGACATTGTAGCTGAAAATGCGGCGCGACTGATAGCTGATCTATCGCTAAAGTATGGTAAGCCAGTCACACTCGGCGTAGCTGGGCCTGGCATGACAATTGAGCAAGCAAGAGCACGAGCAAAGCTAGTACCTGCCAGAGCGGTCAATGCGGCCATAAACATGGTTTTGCGATTAAGAAAGCTACAAAAGACAGTCGGCGGAGGGATTGTGATAATAAATGATACAGCTAACAATAATTAGAATTGAAGGATATGGGCCATGGACTCTCACTCTTGGAAGCGATAGAGAAGCGCAGCTTCAGATGCTTCAGGCAAGGATTTATCATGATGTACAAAGACTATTCTCAGAAAGGGATGGCATCGTTTTCTTTAACAGATTCGATGAATACTTTGCAGTAACAAACGGTCTTGGTACTGATGATCATTTACGCATACAGCATGAGCTTGCAAGGCTGTACGAAAATATGTCTATGTCCATGACAATTGGTGCCGGCAAGACTGCATATGAAGCGAATCTTAACGCTTACCACACAAGAAAAGAGGGGAGGAGGATGCTTGACAACAACTCCAAGATATTTGGTAACATCAATTCTTATGCAGACATAGCACAAATAATGCATATCGATATAGACAGTTCTACTAAGGTTGGCAATTGGTTATCGCCTTATGAACTGACAGCACTTGTTATGAACATCTATAGCAAGATTGCAGAAGAGTTCCTCAAGCACAATTCGCTTGCATTCTTCCTCGGAGGTGACAATATCATGGTAATTTCTAATGGCATGACAAAAGAGCAGGCTGACAAAGTGCTAAAGAAAGTGACAGCCGACAATAAAATTAAACTTAACTGTGGCATAGGGATTGGCAAGACTGGCAGGAAGGCAGCAGAAGCTGCTACTAGGGCGCTTGACACAATTAGAGACCTGCGAGAAATAGGTAAAATACAAACAATTTACGAGATACAATGTCCTTAGCAATAACAAATGTAAGCCTGCTTTTGGGTAGAGACCTCGAATATGTCGAGCAGGGGTATATAGAGATTGAAGATGGCAAAATAAGTAGTACTGCTGCTGGTAGTTACAAAGGGTCAGGCAAGAAGACCGATGCAAAGGGATTCATAGTCATACCGGGATTTATCAATGCACATACGCATATTGCCGATTCAATAGGAAAAGATATTGCGGCTGAGCAGAGGCTTGATGCACGAGTGCATCCTGTGTTCGGGGTTAAGAAGAAGATTCTGCAAAAGACCCTGCCAGAACACCTGAAGGCATTCATCAGAAATTCTGCGATTTCGATGATGAAAAAGGGAATCGTTGCGTTTGCGGATTTTCGCGAAGATGAACTTGATGGGATAAGGCTCTTAAAAGGTGCTGTTGAGGGTTTGCAGATAAAATGCGTAACCTTGGGTAGAATAAATTATTACAGCAACCCAACGGATGTATCAGGTCTACCGGTTGAAAGAGAAGAGCAGGCTAAACATGTAATTGAGATGGCAGATGGACTTGGAATAAGTGGCGCAAATGAAAACACTGATGCAACTCTTGCACAATATCGGCAACTGGCAGCCAAAAAATTGATCGCAATCCATGCCGCCGAGACAAAAGAGACAGCCGAGTTTTCCAAGCTAAACACTGGCAGAAGTGAAGTACACAGGATAATGGAACATCTAAGGCCAAACTTTGTTGTACATATGACAAATGCAACAGAGGACGAAATGTCGTTGGTTGCAAAAAGTGGTACAGGTATTGTAATTTGCCCTAGGGCAAATGGTGTACTTGGTGCAGGGATTCCAAAGGTTGGCCAAATGCTCAAGCAAGACTGCCTTGTAGCCATTGGAACGGATAACGTTATGCTAAACTCTCCAGATATTCTGAGGGAACTAGATTATATCTGGAAGGCATCGAGGGCAACTGAAGGTGAGATGTTAGGAGCACAAGAACTATTGAAGATGGTAACTATAAATGCAGCACAAATGTTAAGACTCAATAATGGATGCATAGAGGTTGGCCGTGCTGCGGATCTAATATTTATTGACAAAAAACATGCTGACCTCTATCCAATGCATGATCCATATGCCGCAATCGTTCATAGACTGAGTCAAAGCTCTATCAGAGCAGTCATGATCGATGGGCGATTTGTCGATTGAAAGTAATAATCAACAGTGCAATGACAGTTGATGGCAAGATAGCGACATCAAGTGGAGATTCAAAAATTTCTTCAAGAGAAGATCTTGTGAGAGTTCACAAGCTCCGAGCTTCTGTCGATGCCATAGTAGTAGGGATCTCGACAATTCTGGCAGACAATCCAAGGCTTACAGTAAGACTAGTGAAGGGCAAGAATCCTGCCAGGGTGATAGTTGATAGTAGAGGCAGGATCCCCCTTGACTCCCAAATAATGCACAGTGCGTCTATGGTTAAGACTATTGTAGCTGTCACAGATAAAGCACCCGAGGAAAAGTTGATGAAACTAAGAAGTATGGGTGCAGAGGTGATGGTCATAAGTGAAGGCAAAAAAGGGCGAAGTGCCGCCGTGCCACATGGGGTCAACCTCAAACTGTTATTTCACAAACTGGAAAAGATGGGATTAAAAAAAATATTGGTAGAAGGTGGAGGCGAGCTTAATTGGTCTCTTTTACATCTTTGGCTTGTCGATGAGCTTACAATAACAATTGCCCCGAAGATCGTAGGCGGGAGGCTGGCGACAACGCTTGTTGAGGGAGATGGATTTGACGAAATGGCCCAGAGTATTAGACTGCAGCTCAAGAAAATAGAGCGAAAAAAAGGCGGCGAGCTTGTGCTGCACTACAAACTATAATGTTGAATTACATATTACATTATTAACAAGAACGTTATACCTCTCTCATATAGATTGACCACGCACCACCACCACCAATATCACCAACAACAGCTGAAAGAAAATAAGAAGAACAAAAGAAACACGTACAACAAAATAAAGGACTAATTTTTTAGCAAGTGCGTGCCAGCTCTTGCTTTATCATCTTTTATCGCTCTTGTTTCCATCAGTGTTGTTGAACTTGTCGCCTTCGGTATAACGAAAGGGAGAAGTCGCTCTCTAGCTCTTACTGCCGCTCTCCTCATCGTAAGCACTTTTATAATCTTGATAATAGACTTGCTTGATGTTTTCTGCCAATGCTTCAAGCTCGTCACCATCATTAAGCTCGGATTGTCGTTTTGATTCTATACCTAATGACTCTAGTTCATTTTGCCAATACTCTTTCTTATGTGATGGGGGATGTTCTTTGTTAAAGGCTTCGATTAGAGGTGTCATAAAGGCTAGCAATGTCTTACGCAACAGGCAAATTTAAGAAAATTAGAAGACAAAGTTGGCTGCGATATTCATGTAAGAGTTAGTTAGTCTTAAATCAGGATCTATCAGATGTAGGAAGCAACAAGATTCTTGAATCCTATGTTCGTTGCCATAACAAAAGATGTTAAGATAATTAATTACTTTATAAATACAATGATTCGATCATACATCTCCGTTACGACAATAAGATGCACCCAGATGACCTAAAAGCAATATGGATATGTCATGAATGTAAAATGAAATTTGTTTTTCATAGTGATACCGAAGATCACAAGGATTCAACAGGACACAAAGTGATTGAGAAAAGAGCGATGATTTCATTTACAGAGAATTTTGTACAATAAATCTTCATACAATAAATCCCTTTGTTGTAGCTGCTTCAAAAATACGAAATTATGACAGGAACCCATGTTTCCGAAACTATACTAGATTAATATTGTTTGGGTGCACGAGCACCAATGCTATTAAAGAAGAAGCGTGTTATAGAAAAAAGGTGCTACTACGCCCTATCATCAGTAGAACGGGGGCTCTCGTCTACATAATAACATGTCATTCTCCCAGCTCCATCTGTTTCTATCTTTGGTATATGGACACTTATGAGAGAATATCGGACACCATTGTCAATTAAGATAAGCGAAGCTTTTCGACGTTCTTTTGCAATGTTATACAGCTCAGGCACCATATGGGCAGTGATAAAAATTGATTGTGCTTCTGGTTGATTAAGCCGTATAAGATCTATTATTTCAACTTCAAGTGAGTTTTGTTGTGTTCCTAATACCCGCTTTTCCCTCTTACTTTCTTGACCTAACATGTTAACTCTCGGTGTTTATTCTTAATGTTTTTCAGCCTTTAATGTATTGAGTATTGATTAACTTGAGACATGTTACTTGAAAGTAAAAGTAACGTCTATTACATTATAGTATCCTCATTAAAGATTCTGATATCTCTTATGTTTTTCAACTATTATTTTTTTGTTATAATTGTTGATATCGCCATAAGCTGTTTTTTATGATCGATAATAGACTTGTTGAATGATTTCTTCCAGCGCTTCGAGCTTTGGTCTATCATAAAGTTCATTGGGTCGTCTGGATTCTATGGATAATAATTCTAGATCATTTGCTGATGCTCTTTTTTGTGCTCGTGTTTATATTCTCTCTTGAATGCTTCAGCCTTAGGGACAATAAGGGCTAGAAAAAATTGTTATAAGCAGCGGAGTTCAAGAAAAATTAAGAAAAATATAAACAGTTAATATATGTAAAAATTATTAAGTCTCCTTTTAGATCTATTGTATAAAGGCGTCAACTAGATTCTTCAATCGAATTAGCCGTCATAACAAAACCCATTAAGATACTTAATCACCTTATAAATATAATAATTTAACAATACACTTCTATTATGACAAAAATGCATGCAGATGAACAGGAGGCAATATGGATTTGTCATGAATGCCAAACAATTTTTCTTTTTTATGATGATACAATTCGTCATAGGGATTCAACAGGACACAAAGTGATTGAGAAAAGAGCGATGATTTCATTAGCAGAGACTCTCGCGCATTAATAAAAATTTCCTTTACTTTTTAGCTGCTTCTGCTGCAAAAATTATACAAGAGGAAGAAAGAGAGGAAGGTAGGAAGGAAGTAAATGAAGAGAAGAGGAGGAGGAGGACTAGCAGTCGTTGCTGCAGTTCTTCTTATTTTTCTTCTTACTGAACTTGAACTGTTTCTCTTGCAGTCTGGGAAAATGCTCTAGCTGTGTTTGAAGTAATGCGTGCTGCTTCTCTTGCATTCTGTCTTGTGTAATTGGTGGTAGCTCTGCTAGCATCGAGTCCAGCGAAAAACATGTTAGTAGCCATTCGTGTGGATGCTACAAATGCTTCTGTCATAGCTCCAATGGTTCTTGTATAAACGTCAGCTATTTGTTGTGGTGGTGAGAAGAATGGTGTCGCTCCCATTATGTTGGTTGGTGTCCTTTGTGTCACTGGTGCCCATACAGATTGAAATGAATTGATAACCTCTCTTTGGGAGTCCAGAAAGTTATGTGCGATCTCTTGCGTTGCATCTATTGTTTGAGTTTGAAAATCTGTAATGGCTTGAGAATACCTTGGAGTCTCACTTCTTAGTTGCTGTATTGCTTGTTGTATGTTATTCTTTGTCTCGTCAATTGAGCGAATAGTTGCTTGATGCTGCTCTTGCTGGGGTTGATGTGTATTACTAGCGTTATTTTCTTGTTGTCGTCTTGTTGATGGTGATGACATACAGATCATCGTCAAATCATGGAGTTAAACGAATGTAATTGATAGTATGTGGAATACGCTTTAGAGGGCAGCAACCCTTAAGTAATGATTAAAAGTGAAAAGCGGTTATCTTTTTGTATGTGAAAGCAATCCTTCATCTCTCAACCTACTTCTGGCTTTTTTACTGCTTCAAGAATAAAGTAGAAAGAACACTGCAGATCACATATCATCACTGCACCTCTGTTTATATATATCATCAGATCATCTGCCACCCCTAATGCGATTAAGTCACCAATAATCTGTCCGCCATCCACCACCGCTCTCTTCAGGCTTAACTTTGAGCTCTATAATCTCGGTGGATCTTATCTTCCACACTTGTCACATTTTCCTTCCTTCATAACCTGCTTTTCCCAGGGTGTTTTATGTAAAATATTCAGCAACGATTTATACTTTCTCTAATGCTCTACTTTCCATAACTTAGACGTGCTATGACGATGTTAATATCGCCTGCTGCTGTGTTTGTGTGCCTTAGATTAAATGCATCATCTTTCATTATTGGTATGCTGAAAGTATAACCACTTCCAGCAACAAGATTTTCACCTTTGTTTAAGTTGATCCAGTTTTTGCCACCATCTAAAGTATACTGAACTACGCTGGCTGTTCCTATTGCAATATGAATTACAAGATTCCACGAATCATTGAGGTTTGCTATATCAGAATCAAACCAAGGAGCATATGCTGCTTTTGCTCCTGTCATTGATGCGATGATGATAACTCCCATCTGAATATGTTCTCCCAGTTAAAAGGAAGATGTGTGCTACTAGAAGGAGTAGAGTACATTTTCCTTTCGCCAGCTGCACTCTAGGACGTTATGTCCTGTCTTGCCGCATAACGTGCAGACAAACTTATCATTTATTACCTTCATTGACGCACTTTTGAAAACTGGTTTTTGATTGTGCTTATTCACCATATACTGACCGATTCTAGCAGTCAACACATCTGTTATACTAATTTCTTTTTATAAATTATTATCCAACATATTCACCACCTCTTTGATTCATCATCATAACATCATACGCAGGTATATTCTTCCTTTTCCATTCCAACATAGCATTTTGCTCCTTTCTTATCTCTTCTTCATACTTCTTACGGTCATCCTTGAGGAGTTCATACTCTTGCTCTACTGTAAATATTTCTTGTACTACTTGAGCCAACTTTGTCTTTGAGTGCATCTTACCTGCCGCTGCAATCTGCAACAGTTGCTCAGGGGTACCATGCTTGAGTTTTGGGATAAATACCATAAAGACAGAGAACAAAAACAGAATGAATGACAAAAGTAGTAGTGGGGATATCTCCATCACGATGCAATTGAGCACATCTTCACAACAGATGTTATTGGTGGCTACAAGAAATTATTACGAGAATTCAAACACAATGCTGAATACTTTTACAGTTGTATCTTAAAACTGCGCAAAGCGCTGAAGTATCTCAAAACCCAAAGTACAACAAAAAATTCCAACGGATCTTGTTCGATGCAAAGAAACATATTTCATGGCTAGATAAAAGAGTTTGATAAATTAGAAAGGGACCAGCAGCAGAGGCAGTAGAGTAAAATTCTTCTTCTTCTTCTTCTTCTTCTTCTTCTTCTCCTCCTCTGTTTATCCACATTTACAGCCGTGGTTGCTGTTGTTGTTGTCGTTGTTCTTTAATCATATCACCTATCTGATTGTAGGTGTCAAGAAACCTCAAACCTTTTTCAGTGGCCTTGAATGTCTGAGTATCTTCATCATATCGAATTAGGTCCTTTTCAGTTAGAGCCCCCAGATACTCTTTCATTTGAACGTAGCCGAGAAATGTCTTGTATGTTAGCTTGCTCCTTGTAGCATTGCCGCCATTTGCAGCCTTTAAAATATTACCCATTATCTCAATTCTGCTTTTGTTTCTCATGCCATTGTTTGCTTGCTCAATCGACGAACAGGACAGCAGTAAATAACGTCATAACAGAAAATTATGAAAAATCATAAAAAGTCCATAGAATCAATAATGGAGAGGAATTCTTCTCCATTTACTTTCTCCAAGCTGCATATAGATGCAGGAAACAAGACCCATGTTAAATAACAGAACAACACCCATCATATCCTTTCAGATAAGAGCGATGGAAACACTCGGTCAAATTGTCATCCCTATTACGGAAATCATTACTATCTACGTCTTAAACTAGCGTCAAAAGTCGTGTTCATTTACTGCTATAAGGGATGAGATAGAAGGAACAAAGTTTGAGTGGGCTTATCAAGTCAAATCTGTCTTGAATTCCACCGAACCCGCGTCGAAGTTGTCAACCATTGATTATCATACATCTCCAACATGCCAGAGGGATTTCACTTGTTCTCTTGATTGAACTTTAACCTTTTGCCACGTATGCTGCAGCGACACACTTGCCGCCGATTTCTTGTCCTCAAGGAGATCTTGCTATTTTCAGTTGTTTCAATTGCTGCCGCCATTCTATAGCGTGAGATTTATAGGAGAATTGTTACTATCTAGCGCCTTTACGGGAGGGTATAGGTCGCAAGCCTATGGTTTCTGTCATTGCTATTAACTAAGAATGTAATTATCATCCCCTTACTACAAACTATAGCACACATAGAAAGATCAATGCCCATACTTCTTCTTCTTCTTCTTCCATATATGGACAAAAGTAAGCAGTAGAAGATCCTTTTCATTCGCCCATGATTTTTAAGGTTCTTTCAACCATATCCATATGTAGATGTTCTCAAACGAACATACGCTGCGCAAATTCATGATGGAAAAGGCGGAGGGACAATTTCATGATAGGTACGAGAAAGCACTGGATCAAGTACGATTAGAGTTTGGCAGAACCTACACAATGATAATTGGCGGAAGCGAGGTAAAAACTGCATCCACAGTGGTGCACACCTCACCTATTGATACTAGAATGGTGCTTGGTCATATCCCAATCGGGAGTGCAAGCCATGTCAGGAAAGCCATTGCAGCTGCAAAAAAGGCATTTGAGCGCTGGGGCATAACAGACTACAAGGAGCGTGTACGCGTATGTCGGATTGCAGCAGATACCATCGCCGATCGCAAGTTTGAACTCGCTGCGTGGGTTTCATATGAGAATGGCAAGAATCGTTACGAGGCTATAGCAGACATCGATGAAGCTATTGACTTTTTACGCTATTATTCTGAAGAAATGGAAAAAAATAGTGGATTTGAAACAATAATGCAGAGCGCCTATCCAAACGAAAAGAGCAAGAGCATCATGAAACCCTATGGAATATGGGGTGTAATTGCACCCTTTAACTTTCCAGCTGCCATTTTTGCAGGTATGAGCACGGGGGCAATAATCACAGGCAATACTGTGGTAGCCAAGCCCTCAAGCAATACACCAATCATTGCATGGAAGTTTGCACAGATATTCAAGCAGGCAGGACTGCCTGATGGGGTGTTCAACCTAGTCATTGGATCAGGAGACAAGGTAGGCAACGAGCTTGTCAGCAACAGAGATGTTGCAGGCATTGTGTTTACTGGTTCTCGAGATATAGGCTTTCATATAGCAAAAGAGTTCGTCAATACAAGACGCAAATTGCTAATTGCAGAGCTTGGAGGCAAAAACCCGGTGATAGTAACTGAAACAGCAGATATTGATAAGGCAGTCGATGGTGTCCTCAAAGCAACGTTTGGGTATTCCGGGCAGAAGTGCAGCGCCTGCTCTCGTGTTTATATCCACAAGGAGGTGAGAGATGAGTTTCTAAGCCAGCTTGTTGAAAAGACAAAAAACCTACCTATAGGAAATCCGCTTGACTCCAATACTTTTGTTGGTCCACTTTCCAATGAGGAGGCCTACAGGAAATATCAAAAATACATAAAAGTAGCAGAGAAGGAGGGCAAGGTGCTTGTTGGAGGCACAATCAGAAAGGAAGACGACCTAAAGTATGGCTATTATGTGGAGCCGGCAATCATTGACGGTTTACCAAAAAGACACCGTCTCTTTAAAGAAGAGATGTTCATTCCCATCCTATGTATTGCAGATTACGAAAAGTTTGATGACGCCATCAATCTCGCAAACGACAGCGAATATGGGTTGACAGCAGGAATATTTACCAAAAAGGATGAAGAGGTCAAAAAGTTCTTGGACTGCGTCGAGGCAGGGGTTGTTTATATTAACAGACATGCGAGCGCAACAACTGGCGCAATGGTTGGATGTCAACCATTTGGAGGATGGAAAGACTCAGGTACTACAGGCAAAGGAACAGGAGGGCCACATTACCTGACGGAATTCATGCGAGAGCAGGGTCAGACTATCGTCCTAGACTAACTCAATAAATATTTCATTATCAGCAGCGGTTCATCTGTGATGAAACCATTTAAGGAGAATCCAACTAGCTCAATAAAAGTATAAAGAAAGAGATAGAATCGAGTCTGATGCTGCTATGTGATTACTACAGAAGCAGAGTATCCAAAAAAAGGACTTGATTGGAGTGCACTATGCTTCATAAAATTCTTTATGAAGGATTTGCAGGATGCACGATGCGAGGTCAGTGAAGAAATCCTGGCTATGCCATCTGCATCAATTCAAAAAGTCTGGTTATGACTCCTGGAATGCCAGGGTATCGTCTCATTATTCCGTGGCTATACGCACCAATTCAGAAAGTTCCTTACCTTTATCTTGGGAAAGTGCGGATATTCCACCAGTCAAGCTTTTAGCTATAATACCTTTTTCTGCAAGTACTTCAGCGACTCGGAGTGAAGTATTCCCCATCATGCAGACGAGCAATGTTTTCCCATTATTTCCATCACCTAATGCATTATCTAGTTCCTTGGGAATCTTTTGGGTTGCTAATAGACTCTCCACTTCACTGGCTTTTGGGACAGAGATCTTGCTTTCATCAACGCCTAGCGAATTCGCAATTAATTCTATTCCTTCTTTGCGAGGAGTATACATGGTATGTATCCAAATAACTCTGTCATAGTTTTTGATATTTGATACAGCTTCCTCTAGAGGAACCTCCAGGCGGTCGTCTTGGGTGTCCTGCATCATTTCAATGCTCTTTCTGTACTTTTGTATTCCATCCGCAATTATTACTACAAATTTTGTTCCTCCATCTCCACCAAAATTAGCCATTTGCATTACCGCGTAAAGTGCAAGGGCACTGCTTTCACCTATATCATACCCCTTGCCCACGAAGAATTTCAACAGACGTTTTGCTTGTTCAAAGTCCACCTCATGTTGTCCTGCATATCGTTCTGGCTCGAAGAATTTCAAACCTGCTGCTTTCCCCTTCGTCCTTATTCCTGCAACATCCTGGTTACTAAGCGGAAAAACTACATGCACTGACTTCTTTCCATGTTTCTCCATCAAGTACCTACTCAGGCCACCGGAGGTGCCACCTGTGCCAAAGGTGCATACAACTTTGAAATCAGCCAGCGAATGGCCTTGTTCAATTAACTGCTGGTCTATCTCAGGAGCGGTCACAGTTCTATGCACGTCAATATTCAGTTCATTATCGTACTGTTCTGGGCAGAAACAATCGTAGATTCTCGCAAGATGCTTTGCCAAATTTATTATGTCTTGCTTCGCAAGATGTTCTTCTATTTCGGAGCGTGATTTATCAAAAATGGCAGGGTCTAAACCGATTTCGGCGAGCTGTGAGCGTATGTTTGATGCAGTAGCTTTTGCAGCCAAAAGATTTGGATTCAACTTCATCCCCGGAGCAGGGCAGATGTCCATGTCTAGGTTTATGATTCGGGTTTTCTCGTTTCTCAACTCCTCAAATACTCCTTCCTGAAGCTTTCTGGATACAAGGGTAACGACATCTAAACCCAGCCTAGCGATCTGCCCCAAAGCGATCCCAAAGTTACCAGAGGTCGCTTCAATTATTGTCTGTCCACGCTTCAGTTTGCCTGACGAAATAGCATCATGTATTATGCGTATTGCAGGCCTCACTTTGATTGAGCCTGCAAGCAGGTTTGAATCGAACTTACCGAAAACTTGCAGATCTTTATCTGCAAGATCCAAGCCGTACTCAACTTTTGCACATTGCTTCAAATCTTTTGTGATGTCGATCAGAGGTGTTGGGTTAACAATCTTCGCTTCACCCGATTTTTCCTCCAAATGAGGAATCTTGTTCCATATTTCTCTCTCAAAACTCTCTAACAAAGAGATATCAATATCAGTTCCCTTATTCAATCCCTGCAATTTCTCCACTTGTCATATCATGCACGAATATGTTTTATAAAAGATATGATTGGCGTCCAGTCGTTTTGGGCACGAACCTGACAATATTTTGGAGTGCAGTTATCTGCGATTTAGATCTGGGCTAAATTCAATGAGCTACGGTAGGAAGAACAGCTTACGAATTTTAGCATTATAGAGGATAACGCACGACAATTGTTTAGAGATTTGAAGTGATAACTAGGTTCTTGCAGTGCGAACATTATTTCAGGAGTTTCTTTCTTCCTTGCTTGCTCATAAGCACTACTAACGATGTGGATCAAACAAAGAAGGTATTTCCGGTTTATTTAGGCAAGTGAGCACTATCCTCACCTCAAAATTAGTACCCTAGTTTCATTCTGATCAAATCATACGCCTTTGCTGCATCCTTATCGCTCAATATCAACACCATTTCATTCGTAGTAAAGAAAGCGCTATGTATCGGAATTTGGTGATTGTACAATATATTTGAAACAAGCGACAATATATGGTATCGGCCTGGATCATCTGGGGTCAGTGAAACAGTTATTTTGGAAAGACCTTCTCTTATTCTGCCGTCAAATTTTTGTATTGCATCAGATACCATTCTTCTGATTTCATCTGCATCCTCTGTAAGCAGAGAAAAGTGACTATCAGTTTGAAACAGATTATACCTGCTGTCCTGCTCAAAGAACTCATCTAAAATACGGGCCAAAGCATCATTGTCATCGTCATTATTTTCTTTCTGGAAATCAATGTCTATGATACTGTCTGTCAATGACATCTTTGCTTTTGCTGAAGTCAATTGCGTATTGTCATTCTGCTGTTGCTGCCTGTTCCTCTTTTCCAGTGCATCTGCGAATCTCTTGATGGCAACTACAATGGTATTCAAGTTTACTTTGGAACCAATTAGTCTTTCAATTTCAGGTTTGATCCTTTCAGCTAGCGCAGTATAGTTTGCGATACCTAGCACTAATGCTTGCATATAAACATGGTCATTTACGAGAACTTTCCGTATGGCCTCTGGGACGGATATTGACTCGGAATACATCTTTGTCCGCGTATAATGTTTACACTCTTGTAATAAAAAGCTTACTTATAGCGAAAAAATTATATATTGTAATATGTATTACATATGCTAGGTGAACCAAAATGTCAAGAGAATGGGATATCGGTTTCGGAAGGAGAATGTTCGAGAGCATCGACAAAGAGTTTGCCGAAGCGGAGGAGATGCTGAACAGAATGTTCCGAACTATTAGAGAAAGCAACCCCTCTGACATGGTTGTCCAAGGTCCCTACTACTACGGCTACCAGATAACTGTAGGCCCAGATGGCAAGCCCCATGTAAGGGAATTTGGCAATGTCAAACCATCGTCAAGAGGACTCGTGGAACAAAGTGGTGTTAGAGAACCACTAGTTGACACAGCGGTAGACGAGAAAGAGAATACGCTGACTATCACTGCAGAGATGCCAGGAGTTACAAAACAAGACATCAAAGTCAATGTTGGAGAAGAATATGTCTCCATACATGCAGAAAAGGGAGAGAAGAAATATCATACAGATATTCCAATAGATGTCCCCCTAGATGACACATCAGCAAAAGCCACTTATGCAAACGGCATTTTAGAGCTGAAGATTAAGCTGAAAGCACCTCCAAAGCCAAAGGTACGAGAGGTCAGAGTGGAGTAAATAGTCCAGCCACTCCATTTTTATTGAGAGGTGAAAAAATAGAATGAAAAATTTCAATAATAATAATAATAACGATAATAAAGTATCACTAAGAGTAGCTGAGACTAACCCAAAATTTGTGGGAAGGGGGATGGCATTGGTAGATCCAAAAATAATGGAGGAGATGGATCTATCAACAGGAGATGTAATAGAAGTATCGGGTAAAAAGAAAAGCTATGTGCTGTTGTGGTCAAGTCAGCGTGACGACCACGGTAAAAGACTGATCAGAAT
>DATAAU010000057.1:0-22668 GCA_036259955.1 Nitrososphaera sp.
ATGGATATTCAAGATGTTCATGAATGCAATAAGGAATGGAAAGACAATGGTAGTAGATGCAGTAATAGACCCTGTCATAGTAAGCAGAAAAACTGGGAGACATGCGACAAAAAAAGTGGCGATCTTTTGGCTGCTCCCGCGATACAATATGGCTAATGAATAGGCGATTCTTTTGTCAAGCCCCCAACGCTGAAAAGAAGCTGCCAAGATAAAGCCTGCTATGAATATCCAGATAATAGGATCTGCAAAATTTTCAACGCATCTTGTATAGTCAATATCCCTGAGATGGCGAATATGAGCGGAGCAAGCATGCCTGTAATTCCAAGTGGGACGCACTCTGTGATCCACCATACAACCATCCAAAACATTGTCCCAAGGGCTAATTGCGGTGCGAATATAGGAAGGGATCTGTCCTCAGCAGCTCCCGCCATACTATGGGGAACTGGCATCAAAATTGTAAATACGAACAGCAAAGGGCCGACTATAAGTCCAATATTTTCCTTCTTAGAAAGCCATCTCCCACCCCTGTTATCTCCAGGCAGAATCTCTTTCACGCCTCATTATATCGTCATCAGCACAACATACTACTTTATCATCCTCTGCAAATAATTCAAGGACCAACGTAGGGATTCTTGCTGAATAATTGCGCTTATGTTTTTTTGGCTGGCATCTTTTTTATCCTTTCTTCCCTAGATTTTGGCAGCATTCTGTGCACCCTGGTCAACAGATCTATTCCGCTTGGCTCACGGGTAGCCTCTGTGTAAAAAATTTTCCCTTTTCAAAGTCTTCTTCGTGTATCCAATAGTAAGAGACTCTGTCAGCACCTACCAATACGTCTTGGTTCCTGTGTCTACCACTATTCCTTTGTACTATCTTCAAACCTAACATTGTGCTTATGTAATTCATTTTAATCTAGAATAACATTATAACATATGCTTAGTACTTACACTAATAGAAGCCCGTCAGACAGTGAATCAATCTAGTTAGTCAAAGGAGAGAATTGAACTATGGCTAGAATATCTCAGAACGCCAGAAAACTTTTTAGCTAGCCCGATGTGTATCAATTCTGAACCTTTTCAAAGAACTGATACCAGCATGCAGCCCGATGGGCCCGCATTAATTTTCATTCAAATCCTGCAATGTTTAAAGCCAACTTCTATCTTTTTAATGATATAACCCTTCTAAAAAGAACTGATAAGGGAGCGGGCCTGGAGGGACTCGGCAGAAAAAACTTCAAAATTGAGACCTAGTTAATGAAGATCTAGGGGAACAAGATGTAATGTAAGATACATCTATGGCCCGCGATACTCTACCTGTGCAAAGAATGCATTCTGACCAGAATCATCAAAGTTCATGTTAAGCGTTGAAATCCTCATTAATTTCGTTTTTGCAGCATCTGCTATTTTGAAGATGAATTCTTTAGGCAATTGTATTTTTGTCTCTTGTTCCTCGCCTGTCACGGGATTTTTGAACGATTCAAGCTATACATCAATGATACCGGGTACGGAGAAGCTGCTCTTCTTGCCATCTAACTTGGTGATAATATCTACAAATTGAGGCTCAAGTATATACTTGTAAGTCGGTCTGAAGAGAGCATAGCATCCTTCTCCCTTTGCTTCACCTGAAAAGATCTTAACTAATGCATCTCTCTGTTTGTCAGAAGCGCTCTTTGAAATGAACAACTGCATTGTGCCATTTCCTTCATGTATGGCTTTCGGCCAGGAGGCAGTATAGACTACATCAAGCCCATCTAGTCGGATATCATCACCGTAATTTCCATTTTGTATATGATAGAGAACTAAGGCTCTGCAGTATCCGTATGTTGGAAACCCACTAAAATTACAAGGACATCCGTGGTCGCAATCACATGTTTCTACAGTCTATCTTCAGATGCCAGTTTGGGATTGCGGTTTGTTGTTGTTGTTGCTCTCCTTGTGACATTTGCTAATCTCACAACGTAACTGGGCTTAAAAAATTTTCTAAAGGACTAAAGGGTTCTGGTCGAAAAACATTCAAAATTTGGACTCAAATCATTAAAGGTGGGCCCCTCGGGCTGTGAAGTCTTATCACTTCAAAAAGTGGAATCTGTTGGTTGTCTGCATACTTCATGCATCCTCATATCAAGAGGTCTGTTACAGCTCCTTACAATTTGATCTAGGTTCTGAGCATCCGTATGTGATGGAAACATTGATCCTTCAATTTTCCATCGCTTACGTGTGTGTATCACGGGGAGTGTCAGGATTTTCTCACGGTTGTCAAGAGTGATAACAGTATACTCTACTGCCTTGCTTTTTCTACCATTTATCTCTCGCTCTACGGGCTTGAACTTGGCCTTGTCAAACCTCAGGAGCATCCAGCGTTAATTGAAATAGCGAAGCTCAAAAGTGTGACAACTGTGGCTACCCAGATGATGGACAAACCAGAGTCGTAGGAGTCAGTGAACAATTATAACAACAACAGCCGCCATAAAAAAGGATTAAGAGCGCAATGGTTGACTACATCAGAGGCCTCAAAGACAGATATTGCAGCGCTTGCGGTAGCTGGTGGACTGAGCAAGAGGCCAAACAAAAGAGCCCTGTTGGCACTCGGTGTCCTCGTTTGGATTGTGGGAGTAAGCTGCGATTTGGCCCACGCTACAGAAGAGGAAGGGCTGCTGTTATACGCGTCAAGAAAAGAATAGATTAGTAGTCTACAATAGAAGGACGGCTCCTGATCATCTGCAGGCTTTAAGGGAAATTGTAACACATTACCGCACCATATCATTTGAATATGATGCCATATCAATATTTTTATTACTTGTAATAATATAATATCTAGTAAATACAATAGGAATGAAAGAGTGTTATTATAATATCTTAATTACTCAGGCTTACTATCTGGGTATATCAATGTCAGAAATCTGATTCAAAAATCTGGTGCGTTCAGTTAGAAGTGGTTTTTATAAGTTTATTATCTTGGAAAAGGAGAGTAGTAAAATGAGCCAGCTGGGCGTTCTACAAGAGATCAATATCGTAAGAATTAGACACCCAACTATTAGGCTGAGAAGGGATCTGAGCAACTTAGAAGAGTTAGCTAGCTCTATAAGAGAACATGGCTTACTTCAGCCAATAGTTGTAAGACCAAAAGAGCAAGAATATGAAGTTGTGGCTGGCAATCGCAGACTTGCAGCCTGTAGAACGCTAAAGCTTAGAAAAATCACCTGTCATATTGTTGAACTCACAGATAAGGAAGCGTACGAAGTCGCTCTAGTAGAAAATGTACATCACAAAACAATGAACCCCCTCGAAGAAGCAATGGCATTTCATCAGTATGTGGAGGGTTATGGTTGGGGCGGCATTTCTGAATTAGCACGACGTATCGGGAGGAGCCAAGAATTCGTTACAAAAAGGATACAATTGCTTCGCTTGCCTGAAAAGGTGCAGCAGGAAATTATTCGCCAGCGAATAACTCCTAGTGTTGCATTAGAAATGCTTCCATTAAACAGGGATGCAATGGAGCAAGTAGCTAATTTTATAATAAACAATCCCCTAACAAAAGAGGAAATTCGAGATATTGTTAGGGTAACTAACAATATAGAAAAACCAAGTAGCATAAATGATGATGTCTTTGATCCCTCAGGCACATATGTATCAAAAGACAAAATAGCTTATGAAAAGAAACTACGCATGCTTGATAAAACGCTCAGAAAATCGATTGCAGTTATGAGATCTACACTTGTCAGCTTTGACGATATTATAAATAGTGTTGAAGATGATTGGGTTATACAAGAAATGTTAATGCAGTATAGGCTGGTAATTCATGGTGATATTGACACATTCCTCAAGTTGAGGGAAAGGTTAAAAATGAAACTACCACGAGATTATCCTAGCGCCTCACCTGAGCCTCCCATACGGCATAAAAAAGCCAAAACCGAGAGGCTTGATGATGAATCCAATCTTTCTAGCGAGAACGCGATACATCTGTGGGGGATGAAAGGTATATGGCAGTAAGAATATCAAAAGACCTATCAAAAACGTTATTTTTGTGTTCTAAGCTGCCTCATTAGTAAATAAACTAGGAGCTTAAATAAAGTTAACAGAAATCAATTTTCTGTGTCAAAACGGAGTATGGTGCGCTTATTGGAACTGATCTAATTTTTCTCTTGAATGCTTTTAAAACAGATACTTTGATTTTAACTAGATCTGCCGCAAATATCCTTCCTTGCGAAATATCATAAAATTTCATGAGACGTCTTCTCCTTTCCACGTTAAGGTGAATGCGGAGAGAGTGAGGTATAACATGGCGCTTGCAACAAATGGACGTAGGCTATTCCGACCATATTCTTAGGCAAGCGCCATGCTATGTGACTGTGAACGTTTGTTTACGGATTGCATATTCATGATTTGTTGGTTAAAAACCCTGACACTACTTGCTGACACGCTATACGTTCTATCACTGGGAGGAAGCGCCATGCGACTGTGAACAGTGTCTATGAGAAAAATTCCAGAACCACTTAGACCGGCGCTGCCATGCATATTACCAACTTCAAGCAGCAGGCATTTGGTGTTGTGTCGTTGGTTGTTGCCTTGCCTGTGTGAAGCTGCATATACCGTCTGATCCTTTGATTGCCGTTTCCTGCGGTTACAAATGAAGCGAAAATTGTACGTATTATCGACCATACAGCTTGACGTTTTTGTGTGCAAGTTCCCAATCTCATCATCCGATCAGGCTCTTCTTACGTTCATATATTGAAGACTGCTCTTATGCCTGTCTCCAAAACATTAGGATCGTTCATATCCACTAATTGACACTCTGTTCTGACAGATGAATTTTATTCATGCATCATAATAGTGGAATTTTTTTGCTTCAACTGAATCTGTTACCACCATCAACAAGTCTAGAATCTGTGTATTCATAGTTGCTGGCCTGGAATTTAGGAGAAACATAGAATCCCACTTTTTGTTCAGCAGGAAAACACGCGACACGTCTCATCCAAGACTCAGATATTTAGTTTACAATTTTTCAGACCAAACTTATATCGCAGGGAAATCCTGTGGGGATGAAAAGAAGTGTATCCAAGGTCTTTCGAGTAACAGCCTATATCGAAACAACCTTGAAGATCAACCTCCTTAGCGATTACATTCGATGCAGAGTACACAATCAACAAAAATTGAGCGCCGGGAATGCACGGCTGAGTATAGGATAGACATATTGATTCTTGCACGGTCCGAAGCATGATGCCCGCAAATACGGGCCAGATATCAAAAAAGAATATCGTACGTTCTCGTTCCATAGCCTGAACATGCTATGCATCTGCAATAGCCGCTAGTTGCGGAGTCTTCTACAGTTGAGCTTTTGAGGATGAAATCTTATATAATTTGCCAAATATAGATGTGGGAATGGCTGTACTTGACGGGTATGGTATAGCTGTGATTGCTTTCTTGGCCCTGACGGTCATAGTCGGAGTGCTGAGCGGAAGACAAGTGCAGAAAAGCAGCAAAAGACTCATGGTAGCAGGAAAAAGCTTATCCCTTATGTTCGTGGGAACCATGCTTGCAGCTCAGTCCATTGACGGCAATTCCTCGCTTGGCAATGTTGGGCTCGTTTTTGAGTTCGGTTTTTGGGCGGGGGCTGCAATCCCTATTGGCCTTGGCGGATGCCTTCTTCTAACAGGACTTGTTTACGGCAAGAAACTTAACAAGATGGCAATGCTTACACTTCCTGATTTCTACTATCGCCGTTTCGGTAATGGAGCGGAGGGCATATCCGGCATCTTAATGATGATAAGCTTCATCGTTCTAGTGGCCGGTAACTTTGCAGCAAGTGGCTTTATACTTGAGGCCGTTTTCGGAATAGACTTTCTCTGGGGTATGATTATAGCATCGGTGTTAGTGCTAATATACACATTTGCAGGTGGACTCTTCGCATCTGCATATACTAACATTTTCCAGGTGTATCTAGCCATAGGTGCCTTCTGGGTTGCATTCATCTTTGTCGCTGCCGGCTATACTGGAGTCGATTTTGGTGAAGTTCTTTCAAGTACCCCTCCTGAATACATTGATCTCTCGGGCCTGTACGATCTAGGTAATGGAGCGCTGGTCAACTGGGGAGCCATAATGGCTCTTGCCCTTGGTGATATTGTCGCACTTGATTTTATGGAACGTGTCTTTGCAGCTAGGGATCCTAAAACTGCGCAACGAGGCGCGTTCATGGGTGCAGGTCTGACCTTTCTTACTGTCGTACCTACAAGCATGATCGGCATATTCATGCTGTTTATGGTTCCTACGCTTGAAAATCCGTTTTTAGCATACCCGACATTTGCACTTAATCATGTTCCCTTCGTCATAGGCGCTGCCCTACTCATGGGTGTATTGGGCGCCTCGATGTCCACAGCAAGCGGTGGACTTCTTGCGATCTCTTCAGTCATGTCGAGGAATATTATACAGAGGGATATACTGCAAAGGGTATTGAAGCGTCCCGGTATGAATGATCGTAAACTGCTCACAACGACGCGCCTAATGATGGTGCCAATGATGGTAGGAGCCTTCATTCTAGGATACTTGATTCCTCAGCCCGGAATCTATCTAATACTTGCTTTTGACATTGTCTTTGCAGGTGCTTGGGGACCGTTGACATTTGGTCTGTTCTGGAAGAAGGCCAATATGCCCGCAGCATTAACATCGTTGATATCTGGTTCCTCGCTCAGACTGCTAATGTTCTTTATAATACCTGCGGAATGGGCAGGACTTGATACCATGATACCCCCTGCGATATCGGTTATTTTGTTCGTCGTAGTGGCGCTTGCAACGCAGAAGAGGTATCCGGGTGAGAAGAGGCATGGTGTTATAGATTATGTGCCGCCTGAGGAGGATATCATAAATGGAGAAGATTTGAAGGGATATATCGAGCCATCTTCGAAGTAGCCCTATAACTTGACTTAAAAGGGTTAAATCATCTGAGAAGGAGCTCGCCTCCCTATGGCAAATCAAGGCTGCATTACTATTGGCTTGTAATCCATAATGGTTGAAAAAAGCTGCATAAGAAATATGGTGGAGATTAAAAATGTGGAGATGTTCGTGGCGTGGCACACACCTCAACACATTCAACTAGGTAAAGCGTATGTATCGGACAGTTGAGGTATGCATAACAAAGGAGGGCATTGCTAGTTAGCAAGGTACCTGTAGGTTAAAGTCTGATATTGAAACTCAGAAGGTGGAGACCCTTTTTAGTATAAGGTCTCTACACAATTGAGTGGACATATACTCAATATGACAATACCCCCTTCGTGAGATTCCAGAAACCTGCGCAGCAGAAACTGATGCGTGCGAAGTAAAATTTAAGCCTAAGCTGCTGTCCTCAAGTTAGCGAGATAGTTTGCGCCAATGGTAGAGTTGTCGTGGTAAGATCATAAGCGACCAAATATTGTAAAAACAGCCTAGATCTCAGAAATGCCATATTTTTATATCTCATAGAGAAATGTTAATTCATGGATGATCTCACAGAGACATTATTATCCTCTTCTCTATCTATAGGAAAGATACTTACCCCAGTTGATGGTTCTAGTGCATCGGTGAAAGCACTGCAATATGCAACTCGTCTGACAGAGTTATTATCTGGTGATGCTGAGCTCATAGTAATGCATGTGTTAGACGATATAAAGCAAGGAGGTGCTATAGGAGCGCAGGCCAAATACGGAAATACCCGACTCGTCGAAGGATTCAAGAGATCTAGAAGGAAGGCTGCCATGCAGTGGCTTAAGCAAGTTGAAGAAGCTGCAAACAAGAAGCGTATAAATCTCAAGATTGAAATAATTGACGGAGGTTCAAAAGTAGACGCTATCCTGGATTATGCAGAGAAAAATAGTGTTGATCTGATAGTCATGGGAACAAGAGGTATTACAGGATTTAAGCGGATTTTAGTTGGCAGCGTAGCTAGTGCCGTAGTCGCTAGTGCACCTTGTCCTGTTATGGTAGTGCGCTGAAATGAGCTGAAGCATAAACAAACAACTAGATTTCGAGGCATATAACCTAGGCAATTTGCCTTTTTGATTATGACGCTTGAAGTTTGTAAAGAGGTACTGTCAAAGAGATCGTCATAGCTGTTGTCTTCTGTTTCTGTATGCTGGTAAGTGATCATGAAGAGGTTGTTGCGAAATATCAACCTGTTCGCTAACATGACAACATGGTGAGCACGACTAACTGTATGACAAATAGACGAAGATGTGTTATGTTATTAGCACATCAGGAAATGGTATCCGATACATTGGATATACGTTCTAGTTGTACGACTAATTGTCCAGTATAACATAATTCCTTTCAAACACAAAACCAATGTGTGTTACTGACCCTTTATGAAATACAATCGCCATTTGACTTTGGATTTTGCTGCTTGAGCAAGTGATGTTCCTTTCTCTATCTGCATTAAGGATTTCGTCTGGGTGAATGAACAGAGGCATATTTGTTCTTTTGAGCCCTTTTTGTTCACGCATATAGTTTAGCATCTTCATTACCAATTCTAGATCATGTTTGGTATCTGGAAGCACAATATTTTCCTCGTATGTAATTATGTCGATTTTGGCGACGCTATCTCTATTTCCCTGAAAACCATATTGCTCGGTCGAGCCCCTTTTTCCTATTCTTGCAATTCTGAATACTACAGGTAATTTGTTCCAGTCAGAGTTGAACTTGGATATGGAATCTAGCAATTCTTCTATGCTGACTCTGAATGGTGAAAGGTCATAGGGGCTACCTATTTTTTGCTTGGCAGTTATTCTCAGGACTTCTTTTTTGACAGAGTCGAGATCTTTCAGATATTTACGAAAGAATGACACTCTATTATCGCCTATGCTACTGTAATGCTAGATGAGCATGCATCCTGATATATTTTTTATATTCTAAGTTATCTTGTAAGCAGCGCCAACGCTATGTGTGAAGAGGCTCACTGAACAGAAGATATAGCGGCGTTGGATGCAAAAGACTATCGCATTGTTGAAGTATTTGCAAAGATGTTTGCAGAAGTAACTCTTCATTCAACAGAGAATAATTCACTAATGCTGTACAACGCGTGAGAGGCAAGAAATTAGAAATTATAGATAAAGAGGCATGACGATAGTCATTGGTTGCAAGACCTAGATTCTATGCAAATTAGATCTTCATTATTTTCGTTGCCAGTAGAAATTATGACCTCCAACTTATCTTGCTTCTCAAGCTGACAAAGCCTTTCATAGTAACTGTTCGATTATTTGTTTATTCCTTATAATAAATAACTTATCGCATCTGCGTGAAAATGTTAGTTATTTCAAAGCTAACACTTGGTTACCCCTTAGCTTTGTTCCTAATTCATAAGCATCAGAAACGTCTTTGATAAAGACAACTCCATATGGTTCTGATGATGGACTAAAACTATTCAATAGGTCATCAACAATCTCTTCTTTAGAGGATTCAGGTACAATGCTCTTTACTTCATATCTCTTTACAAACTCTGGAACAGAGCTTCTCCCTGTCATATATGATTGAACTACCTCTCGAGCCGCACGTGGTGTTCTTCCTGTACCATGTATTTCAAAAAAGGTGATCCCAACCTTATGCTTTTGGAGAATTTCGGTCACTTTCGGAAGATCCTCTGCACGAATAAAGATGGTTATTTTCCTTCATGACACTAGTTGCTTAGTCAATGAGATAAACCTTTTTTCATCCGGCCTGAGGCTGATTGTTCCTCTTCGTAACTGCAGCTGATCAATAAAGAGTATTTGGAGTGTATAGCGAGCGTGATAGTACGGGGTCGACTATGGTTCCAATAATTTTTGCTGCGAATCAATATTGCAATATCTTTTATATTTCAGTTTTTGACGCTGCCTTTGTGATCTTATCCATAATGGATCGCTTCTGCCTTGTTCGCCATACTGGATTCCCAACTATCATCTCTATGGAACACCGGCTATATTCAAAAAAACAGGGTGATGGCCTTTGTTGCTATCGCTGTTATCACGATCTAATCCTCTACTGTCTTTTTTTGCTATTCTTCTTTTACTCCGTTATTACTGGCATCGCTCTACTTTCGATAAACTTTCGATAATATAGTTTTACACTATTGTATAGTTTCATAATATTGTATCGGATATTAAAAAGTTATTTTATATCGTTTCACATTGGACGGCACGTAAAACTAAATAGGATTCATCTTATCTATGAGCCTACTATAAGTGATCTGGCCATCCTTCTCTTGAATTATTAAGTCAACAGTATATTGAGTTTCATTTAACAGAAATATTACTTGCACATCCCAAGAGTCCCTTCTCTCCTCAGTAGGCAAGCCGCCCTTAGCTATTAGTTCTTCTGACGCATAGGGCAATACCACTCTTACTTTAAAATCCTTAACGTCGGATCCATAAAGCGCAATTATTGCTTTCTTGGCGGCTTCTTCGATTTCTGCGTTTGATTTTACAGGGGTCATATTCGTCAAATTTAGTTATTACTCATTTAAAAATATGATCGGTTGTCGCCTTAATTCAGACTATAAAGTAACAGCAATTTCCTGCAGATCTGCTAAACCTTCGCTTGTCACTGTCAACTTAGTAAACCATATTCCGTTTATTGCTACATGCAACTATGTTAAATAAAGTAACTTCAATCACCACTATCAATGCTGTTTATGACGTTTTCTCTTTTTTCACGTGCAATGAATAGTCAACAAAACAGTCTGCTCTTTTCTTAATCTATTGTACAAATAGTTTTGCCCAATTTCTTAATTCTAAACCTGCTGACGATCCCACTTGAATGATGTGATAGAAAAGCAACCTTGCAGCGCCTAACACGCCCGCTATAAACATGCTTTACCATACATATGTGTATAAGCTTAATTCCAATACATCTTCATCCATTTACTTGTCGCTGCTTAGTTGAAAATATTTAAAAATGCCTACCCCTCTCTGTAGACAGAGAATCAAAATGGGAATGGAATTCTATGGTGACTCGTATAGGGGCAATGACGAACCCATTTTCGTGGGAATCCCTACATTTCTAAAGTTGCCTTGGGCCAGAAGCCATGAAGAGCTGAAAAAAATGAAGCCCGATATAGCGATTGTTGGCGAACCATTCGACTTTGGAACAACAATCCGTCCAGGTGCCAGATACGGTCCAAGGGCTATACGCGCTGCCTCTACAGTGCCATCGCCACCATACGAGCACTTTAACATTGAGACTGGAGTAGATCCCTTTGGAGTTTTCCGAACAGTGGACTATGGCGATGTAGTAGTGTCACCCGGTGATGTGGTGGAATCCCATAGGAGAATGACTCAAAAGGTAAAGGAAGTGTTGGATATTGATGGAATTCCTGTGATGCTTGGTGGCGATCACTCGATTACATTTCCAAATGTCCGTGCATTTGCCAAGAAATACAAGAATATAGGAATGATCCACATTGATTGTCATGCTGATTGTGCTCCGCAGGGCCTTTGTGGCTTCAAGTATGACCATGGAGCCCACATTAGAAGAATCATGGAATTGGGCTGTCTGAAAGGCAAGAACTACACATTGATAGGACCTAGAGGATACTGGCCTGGTCCAGATCTGTACAAATGGATGGCAGATCAAGACTTTCAATGGTTTACTATGCTAGACGTAGAAGAGCTTGGAATTGATCAGATTGCAAAGGAAGCAGCAGACCGAGCCAATGACAATGTTGATGCAGTTTACGTTAGCTGGGACATTGACACATTTGATCCGGCATATGCTCCAGGAACAGGAGAACCAGAACCAAACGGACTTACATCAAGAGAAGGGATGAGACTGATGAGACAACTTTCAACTTCATTCGATCCAGACAGGTTTGCATTTGATCTAGTGGAAGTATCGCCAACCTACGATGTGAGCGATGTAAGCTCATACAACGGCGGAATTACATCGGGTCTAGCTAATAGGTTAATTGTAGAATTATTGGCAGGATTGTCCCTCACAAAGAAAGGTATGACTGAAGGGAAGCCAGTGAGACCAAAGCATTATCGTGGCACAGGACATACATATGATTTTGGCAAGGTTCCGAAATCAAAGGTACCCAAGAGAGCACCATTAAATTATGGTTCAAAGGCGAAGATATCAGCCAAGTAAGAATGATGCTTGTGAAAGTTACAGTAAAAGGAGAACGGGACACCACTCCTTTTATACACACTTTTTTCTATGCTGACGAGTCGGATGAGGAACTTTTTCACTACTCAGTGAATATGATCAAAGAAAAGCTTGACAAGAATTTAAAAATTAATATCAATGAGTCACTGGTAATTTACACTTCGTATGTCGTTGACAAATTGCGTGCCAATGAAACTATAGGTGTTATCAAGGAAAATGCACGAAGAATCTTAACTCCTGATAAGGTTATGATTGGAGTCCCTGAGAGCCTAAGAAAAGTAGTTTTTGAAGTAGAAATAGATAGACTGCCAAAAAAGCATATAACACTCAAGGAACCAATCACCGCAAGTAATTACATATTAGCCTCAAAAAGTTCATAGTGCTATAGTGCCGACTATAGTTAGGTCGGGAGTAGATGCTTTTTCCTTGCTGACTCAATTTCTGAAAGTTTTTTAAAGAAGTAAAAAGCAATAGCTGCACTGAACGTAGTATTCCTTGACATTTGACGCACAAAAAATGGGAATTCTAATGCCTATTGGTTTCTCTGAGTACTGGCTTGAAGTAAACCTTCAAGACTTTACCTGAAAATTTAGTGTAGAGAAAATATATTGATTATACTCAAGACCGCAGGTATGTGCGATGTACATGCGATATCTCCTTGAAGACACACTCGCTTCTAAAGGATAAGATTATTTCTTAATTGCTAATAGTAGTGGTGCATCGGTCGCTGCTGCTTCCCAAGTTTGTCAAAGTAATCGTGTTCGTGTATTTTATCTCCGCCTGCATGCGAATGCTTTGTGCCATCCGTATGGGTATGAGTGAACATGGTAGGTTTGGCCATAAGCACATCATCAACCCGAACAAGCATGTTTGTGACCTCTACTGCTGTTTTGATAACCTGTTCCTTGACCAGGGAAGGTTCAATTATGGATGGAAACATCACGTCTACGGTCCTTTCTATGGCATTTACGCCATAAAACATGGCGTCTGCATCATCTTTAGAGTGTTTCGAGCGAAGCTGCACAAGGGTATCGATGATATCCATGCCGGCGTTTCTTGCTATAGTAAGAGGTATTTCTTCAAGCGCTTCTGCAAACTTTTGAAGAACTATATGCTTCCTATTATCCGCCTCAGACGCCTTCTGCTTTATTTTTCTTGCAATTGCCATCTCCGTCGATCCGCCACCAGTAACGATTGTCGGCTTTATTATGAAGTCTTTTAGTACATTGATGGCATCAAGTGCGGACCTATGACATTCATCTAATGTTTCTTTTGAAGTAGACCTTAGCAAAAGGGTTACAGCCTTAGGATTCCTGCAACCTTCGATAAAGATCATTTTGTCGTCTCCTACGAATTTCTCATAGACCCGTTCTGCATAGCCTAGTTTGATATCGATATCTCCGTGATGGTAATGTAGATCCTTGTTGTTATGGCCATGGTGATTATTCCCTTGCTCATGGTTGCTGCCATGGTGATGATCATCATCATCACTATAATGATCATGGTTGTGTTTATCATTGTAGTCGTTATACTCGTGGGAAAGCTTTTCAGATATTGAAGCACCTGTAGCCTTTGCAATCCAGATCAAATCATTTTCTTTTACTCTGCGGACTGAAATTATGCCTGCTTGTGTCAGAATATGCTGCGCAAAGGTATTGATTCCTTTCCTAGAAATTACGACATTGGCTCCTGAATCGATTATGTGTTGTATTTTTGACTTTATTATCTGATTTTCCTGTTGTTTGTATGATTGAATGTCATTAGGTGAAGTCATTTGGATCTCTGCTTCTCTTCTTGTTCTTTTGCCTTCAAGCTCGTCGTCAATGAGCATGATCTTTGCATTCTTTATCATCTTTGGCATACTGTGACTATCAATTGTTTTGTCTATGATTATGCCTTGAATAAGTTCTGTGTTCGATATATTGCCCGGTTTTTCTTCAATCTTGATATCATCTGGTTCAATAGCATAATTAGAATAGTCTGCGATAGTGGATATTGCATCCACTATGAGTCTCGCTATGTGGTCTTCGCCGTATGATAGCAACTTGGATTGAACACAGGTTGTAGCAAGCTTCAGCATGATATCTGTGTCTGTATTATCGCAAGTTTGAGAAAGATCATTCAATGCTTCTAGAGCAATCTCCATACTACGAGTATATCCATCAATAATTGTAGCTGGGAAGATTCCCATATCCAACAATTCTTCTATTTTTTTTATAAGCGCTCCAGCCAGTACTACAACAGAAGTAGTACCATCACCGACTTCATTATCTACGGCATTCGATGCCTCTATTAGAACCTTGGCCGCGGGATGGTCGACGTCAATTTTACGCAATATTGTTGAACCATCTTTTGTTATTGTAACTTCGCCTAAAATATCTGTAAACATCTTTTCAAGACCTCGAGGCCCTAGACAGTTGCTGACAATTTCTGCAGTCAGCTTTGCAGCAAGCAAATTATATCTCGTAGCTTCTTTGCCCTTAGTTCTTCTTACACCTTCGCCAAAGAGTTGTTGACTGTTCATATACTCTATCACGCTGGAGACATAACAAGTGCAGTATAAAAGTAACTTTAGGCCTATCTATATAATGCGTAGCAATAAGGATATACCCCGAATTTTATATCCCGTATTTACTGCGCAGGGGCCAGCTAATTTGCAAATTGTACGCGCAGATAAATGTCATTTGATATTAGTTTGATGCATATAATTAGCTCATGATGTGAAACCCTGGCAAGATGATGGCCGAAATTGGGACTCCCAAAGCAGCTATACAAGCCTATGAGAAGGCATATTGCAGATTTAAAGATGAAATTGTGTTTCTATTTCTCCCCATAGTGCAAAACAGCTCTTGGGGCGTTTAGACAACATTCTTCTTAAATGGCATATATGGCATAATGCAGATCCAACAACCCCGGAGAAGGCTGGCCAAAATCCGCTGCAAGGCTCATCAATTTGTAGGAACTCCTCTTCTTTAATTTTTTCTGGCCCGGTAAAATTAAAGAGCAGGAATGAAACTTTGGATATTTGTTGGATAACGGGAATTCTGACAAAGAAGAAGGTGTTGCAGATTTACCTTGGTTGACAGAGACCGATCTTGTTCAAGTTCGACAGGAACTTCTATTTCAAAGAAAGAAAGTTGGCATATCAAAACCGCTATGGTTTAGAACCGATGTGCTATCCAATTACAAGAATCACGCGTATTGCGAGATCGATATGGCTAATCCCTTCAGTTGTCTTTTGCTTTTCTTGGACTATGACAAAAAGCGTATAGTCACGTCTACATTATTTGAAATCCATCATGGGAATATAATAATGATAAGAGCTCGGGATTTCCCTGGAGTGCCACCAAAGGAAAGAAATCACTGGCAACACTATCAGATAATTGATAATTTACATTTAGATGTATAGATAGTAAGGTAAAGTGTCTTGGTGCATACAAGACTTGTTCGATGTATAATCTATATCAATTATAATTACGGTATTTGCTAGGTGCGTTGACAATTAGCACACGCAATCATTTAGCAATGCATAGCTTCTCTGTTTATGGATCCCCCTTTTAGCTAGGATAATTGTATCCGTCAAAACCAGGAGTATTTTCAGCCATTTGTGGTTGTTCACCCTTGTGAATATGGTCGTTACTTTATACAAAGCGCCGCTATTAGAACCCGTATGATTAGCGGGCCCGGAGGGATTCGGTAGAAAAACCTTCAAAATTTGGACTCAAGGAATCAAAAGCACAGGATGAAAATAATATAATCGGTAACCGTATAGATGCGTCTGTATTAATTATAGATTGCTATCAAGGGTACTATCCCTTTATCGGCTCACAACAATTCAGCCAAATGAGCTGTCGTTGAGGTGACAGAGTCACCAAATTGTTAATAGTTGTAACGCTTATGCATGCTGTTGTTAGTCTTAATATTACGCTCATTACAACCGCATGCATATTTGACACTTTAATGTACTTTTTTACCTAATATTTCAGTAAGCCGCTGCAACGCTGGCGACCCATCATGAATGTCTAAATGTACATCTAGGACACACAGGTCTTTAGAATAAATTCTTTCAGCAGCTGAAAGAGATTCTTCCAGTTGATCTTCTGTTTCTATCACAAAACCTTTTCCATGACCTATTATCTCAGGAATACGATAATAATTCCAAGGCAATATATCATTAAATGGACCGTCGAGCATAGGACGTTCTGTTCCGTACCCATTATTATTCAAGACAATAATAATTGGATTTAAAGCAAACCTACTAATAGTTGATATCTCCATGCCTGTCATCTGAAAAGCACCGTCTCCCACTATTACAATAGGACGATGCGTTGGACTAGCTAATTGAGCTCCAATAGCTGCAGGGACAGCAAATCCCATTGAACAATAATAAGCAGGAGATAAGAAATCTGTTTGGCCATGGATGGTTAAATCAAGAGCACCAAATAAAGAATCACCAACATCAGCTATGACAATTGCATTATCAGTTATAGAGAAGTTGAGACGTTCAAACAATCGTTTTACAGTTATCTTTTGGTTTCTTACAGCTGAGAAATGCTTATTGTTGTTATTTACATTACCTTGTTTTCCAACTAACACGAAATTTTTTCTTTCCAGAGGTGCTTCTATCAAACTAGTAAGAAAATCTTGTAAAAGGACATTTTCAAAGTTATGATATTTGATTGATAATTTTTCACTTGTGACATAGATACTATTCGATTGTTCTATGGGTGTA
The DNA here is from genome assembly GCA_036259955.1 of Nitrososphaera sp. Classification (GTDB taxonomy): domain Archaea; phylum Thermoproteota; class Nitrososphaeria; order Nitrososphaerales; family Nitrososphaeraceae; genus Nitrososphaera. Next base: position 16,834 of record DATAAU010000057.1, read on the forward strand.
GAGGAAATACTAAAATTAATATCTGTCATCAAAGCTCCCAGTAAAATCAAACAGTCGCTGGATTCAACGTACTCTCTGACTGATTGGTGTCCCATGGCACCTTCATATACTCCCAGGTAGGATGGATGATCCTCACTTATTACTGACTTACTTAGGACAGTCGCCACTACAGGAATATTTGTCTTATAAGTTAATTGGAGTAATTTATCTTGCAATCCAAAGCGATGTATTTCTACTCCTGCAATAATAACTGGTTGTTTTGAAGAATTTATCATTACAGTTGCTTCCGCTAAAGCTTCATGCATAGAATTCATGTCTGTTTCATATCCTTCTACTATCTTGGCAGTTTTTGAGTATGTAGTAGAAGGATCTACGTATTGCTCTTGGTAAATGGGTATTGATACATTATCTCGTGGTAACTCGATATATACTGGTCTTTTATACCTGGTGGCTGATGATAACACTCGATCAATATCTTTGGCAGCTGTTCTTGGATTATCTACAAGAACGGAATCAATAGTTATATGTTCAAAGATTTTTTGCTGAGTATCAAAATCTCGAACCTTATGATGAAGAAGTGGATTCTTTCTGCGTTCTTTTATTCCCGGCGCACCAGATATCACTACAACCGGAGATTTTTCAGCAAATGCCTGAGCAATAGCATTAACAATCTTCAATCCCCCTACACAATATGTTACGCACACAACACCGAGTCCATTAATACGAGCATACGCATCTGCTGCAAATGCTGCTCCTTGTTCATCACATGTATTGATAACCTTCAGTTTATTTGACTGGATTAGCTCTTGATAGAATCCGAGCACAAAATCTCCAGGGACACCAAAGATATGACGAACATCGTGATCGTATAATCGTTGAATAAGATACTTACCGACATTTTGGCTGAGGTCACACATATCTTAAGGTAGTGGATAGATATTCCATTTAATAAAACTTGAATATTTTTTAAAATGACTGGTTTGTTCTAGCAATAGCTGTTCTTATTTCTGCTCTCTCTTCTTCATGTTTATCTTCTCCCTGTTCGTTTTTAAAATCATATTTTATAGACTGCGTACCTTCTCCTCTTTCAGAGTAAATGATACCATTAGTTTCTCGACCTTGAATTCTTGCCGATTCTATGATACAAGTCTAACTGCATCATCAATGATGTAAGTTAAGTGTCTGCTGATATTCAGAAGCCGCTTGCTGGTGTAAACTGGCCGTTTCCATTTTCTACAACCTTAAAGTCGGGGGTAACTAGATCATCACTGAATATAGAGGTCTCCAATTTTCCAGTTGCTGTCAAATCAACATTTATCGTCACAATCTTTTCTTCCCCTATAGCATAGTCATAACCTGTTATTGTACCGCTAGATGTTGCTGAATTGAGACTACTGTCCACTAGCATAGCGAGGTATTCCGGATCGTGTGTATGAAAGTGATATCTTATGCGATATTGGCTTTTTGTAGTCCATTTTTTTACTTTTTTTATTTTTAGCGGGCCCGGAGGGATTCGAACCCTCGACCTAACGCTTAGGAGGCGTTCGCTCTGTCCATGCTGAGCTACGAGCCCATCTTGTTCTTGAACCTTTGGAGCGCCAATTTAAAACATTCGTCTATTTCAACACGAGTACAACAGACTGCGGCCTCCTATTGGGTCGGAACTCGGGATCGTGCCAATCGCTTGGAAAATACCTCTTGCCAATGTTCGAAGTTGGCCCGAAACCCGCTTCATCGGCGATCGATATTAAGTTGGTGAACAATTGACTGTCTTCTTTTAAATCCGTCAAAATCCTGAGTTTGCCGCCATAGACAAGTTTCTTTGAAATAATTGCAAGCATTGCTCGAAATGAGCTTTTGCCTTCGATCGTAGTGATAGGGACGTAGTCCTCAGGCAACACAATAAAAAAGTTATCTATCGATCTGTCTGATATTGCAGGGAGCAATTTTTCAGTATCTCCCCAGAATGCGGAGGCGTTCTGCGGATCCAGTTCTGCAAACCTAGTCTTCGCCTTGAATACTTCATTCTGGTCCCTGCCTATGCCTATGAAATACTCAAAATAGTTCTCAACAGCCATTGCTTGAAGCATCTCTCCTCTCCTCATTCCTATTTCTACATTGACTTTGGCATACATTCTTCGTGCAGTTGCTATGGTCCTGTTAAGCTGTGTGGAGGGGTTGCCTTCATGAAAGAATTGGTAGATTAGACTCCAACGCTGCCGGAATATGTAAGGAAAGTGCTTCATATTGATTATCTGCGTAAAAGTTTCGTTCTCTGAAAAATCTGTAAAGAACGCATCGGTCCTTGGCACAGCTTCGAGTTTGGGCAAATTTAGCTCATCGTAAAGATTTGTAACCCTGTCCCATGCCCTTACAGGGTCTGAACTCATGTACGTCACTGCAAGGTCGGCAAGCCAGAGAATCTCCGCAAGCAAGTTTACCTTTTTGATGTTTTCACCTCTGGCCGCTAATTCGTCCAGTGTTTTGGCAAACATTTCCTGTGCTAGCTTTTGTTTGAAGAATGGAAAGTCAGTCCTCCAGATAAGTGATTCAACTATTAGGCTTTCAACAGGGCTCCAATCTGTCTTGATATATTCGGGGTGTGTCGTGGCAAACTCTGTCGGAGGCGATAGTGCTGTCTTAAATTCTCGGAAATAATTTTCAAATTCGTCTCTGTCCATTGTAAAGTAAGCATCAAGAATCCTGTTTCTTGAAAGCTCTTGCATCGTCCTATTTACACTTGGGCCTTTAGGTCCACCACCGCCAGAGACAAGTGGCTGCACTGGATCATAGTCATGCAGTAGGCCCGCAACAAGTGTAAGCTCATAATCCTTCCATCCAAATTGAACGTTTTTAAACTGCTTTGGGATCATGTGGAGAGCCATATAGGAGACTTCAAGGGAATGGTGGAAACTATGATACTCGCTTGCTCCTTCTCCAAGCCCCAATCTAGAGTAAGCGTTCTTCAGGAACCTTAGTAGAATACGCAACATGTTGATTCTATTTTCCAGTATACCCTTTTCTGTTGCAAGCTCAAGCAGTGAGACTATGATCTCTTCGTCTTTAGCGTTTGCAAGATTGGCATTTGTTTCGTCGATCGTACGCCTTTTTGCCCCTGGAAAAACCCTCATTACCTGTCGATAAACTATTCTCAGCGGTAAACTCTTGTTGAGGTATATACCAAAAGTCATCCCCTTCCAAGGGTACTTGATCCTCTGCTTCTCCCACTCTGCTACCTCGTCAGACGCTGTTACAATCTTCTTGTTGAGATCAGCCACAAGCTCCCCTAACCGCTCCCCGCTAATTACCTCGGCAAACCGCTTTCGTTCTGTGTTCATGACAAGCCACTGTGGGATCTTGACAGTGTATACATGACGACGCGATCTTTTTTCTTCACCTATGATCTTTCTTGTGGTCACTGCAACATTCCTTGTATCACTGTAAAACGGTAAGTCACTGTCTTTGACTACATTGAGCTTGACTTCTCTATTTCCACCCTTTAGACTTAAGAGTATATGCCAGTACTTGCCCTTGTCCATCCAAGCAGGTACCTGGGTTTCTTTGTCCCAGAAATCAACCGGACCGGAGGGTACAAAGCCTGATTCGTACTCCTTTGTGATTGGATTGTATGACTTATATTCATATTCGCCTATCATAGGATCTAGTTGACGAGCAGCCATCCTTGCCTCTAACACAGTCTCAATAGACTTCGTAAATTCTCGATATGCCATCACCCCCCAGATGGTGCCAAGTGAGCTAAATAACGTGAAAATACCCGCCAGTATATCTACCTCATTGGAGATAAGATATTGCGGGATGAGAGGTATGCCAAACCAACCAGTTGAAAGCAACCCTGCAAAAGCAAGTGTGATAAAAAGATAACGTGCTAAATTGTGGTACTGCAAGCTAAAAAACAAACAGCAGCTACTGCTACCAATACAATAATCACAGTTTTCCCGCCCTCTGACGGTAGGTTCGAACTCCAACCTTTTTGCCCGCCGGTTAATTATTATCGTTCGATATTCGATTATATATTGTCTTCATGATATTTCATACAATATACGTAATCCCGTAGCCCTGGCCATTTCGATACTTGACAAGTCAAGGTTGCACGATACACATGCATAGAGCGTGGATCAACAATTCTATGATGGCGAAAATCGCCTCAGATTTGCTTGTGGACTGTAACTTCTGATGATATTGGAGTTGGCTCTGTCCACATTTTCCTTATAGAGGTCAATGCCTAGAAACTTGCGGCCAAGCGATATCGATACTATACCCGTCGTTCCCCTGCCAGCGAACGGATCGAGTACATAATCGTCTATTTTGGTAGCGAAACGGATAATGATGTTGATAAGCTCTTCTGGAAATATGGCAAAGTGTTCATTGCCATAGTGAGCTCTTGTAGCAATCTCCCATACATTTGACGGGTTCTTGCCTCGAGGGTTGCAAACAGCAAAAATTGGATAGTGCCTGTGGTCTCCTACTCTCCGTCGCGTCGCATGACGCTTGAACTTGCGATAACACGTAGGACAAAACTTTTCCGGATCATATCCATAGGCTCTGGCTATCTCAGAAGTCGTTGGAAGTTTAGAAATTGGTGTCTGAGGGGATGCCTTGTGAATAATGTGGGATACTCGCATGATCTCGTTTCTGTCCAGATTTGTTGGTAGATACTGAATCATATTCGCAGGAGGCTGTTTGTTACGACCTTCTGCTGCCTCATTGCCGAGGACTCTCACTGCATCAAGGTTCGTGTATGAACGTCGATTCTTTGAAAAGAACAGGACGTATTCGTAGGCCTGAGAAAAGTTATTTCGGGTGCTACTGCTGACATTATTTTTCTTATACCAGATAATATCTTCACGAAAGATATAGCCCGATTGAACGAGCCTATCTGCAAGACGATGAGGAAGCCGCAACTTTTCATGCTGTCTTCGTGTGTCGCCTATTACTATCCAGAGGCTGCCGTCCTCTGTAAGCAGGTCTTTACATGCAGTAAATACCTGGGTCAAAGATTCAAGGTATTCTTCTGCTGTCCGCTCTCTTCCAATTTCATGATTATCCCTTCCGTAATGTCGATGTCGATAATATGGTGGTGAAGTTATGATTGCGCGAAATTTGAAACCAGTCAGGTACTTGATTATTTGGCGAGCGTCACCTTGGATTAGTCGAAAGGATTCGCCATCCAAATGCAGAATAAACGCTCTTACGGTTGCTCTTAACTTTATCTCTTTTTGGCATTAATGGAAGTATTAGCTTGTTTCTTTAAGAATCCCTCTTATGGCATCCCCCGCATTTCTAATAGTTTGCAACAAGCTTGTGGGATCCCTTCATTGGTTAATTTAGATACTTTACTGTTAGCCTTGTTAAGTTATACAAATAGGCAGTAATGCTATCAGGGACGATCTACAACATATATTTGGGCAACAAATTTTTTCATTGTATATAGGGCCGGTGGTCTAGCCTGGTTAGGATACCGCCTTGACATGGCGGGGATCGGGGGTTCAACTCCCCTTCGGCCCACTTTCTTTATTTTCCCTCTCATTAACGATACTGGTCAAGTCTGCAATAAACAATGACATACATTCTCCAGTATGCAAAAACGATACTAGAGTGATAATCTATGCTTTCTGGTTACGCTATTATATAGCATTAATGGTTTTAAGTCACTTGAGCAAGTTCTGAGTGATGAAGGGAGAATTATCTTGAGAACCTTTTATAAAATATAACACCTCCGGAAATGTTACAATGATTTCACCGAAAATGGTAGCATTAACAGCCTTAATGGCTGCAACAAGCTTGGGCGCATATGCAGTCCCAGCACTAGCACAA
>DATAAU010000058.1:0-3041 GCA_036259955.1 Nitrososphaera sp.
AAGAAATACCCATAGCTGTGAAAAAAGTGTGTTGAAAATAGGAATATTCTCAAGAAGTAACCTGTATTGAATCGTTATCCAGTTTGATACCGCTATGAACAGTGCAATATATGCGGAGTAGAATTGTCTCGACTCCCAGAACCTTCTTCCTGCCCATTCTGCTAATCCTCGCGCCCCGATACTACCACCAATCAAATTCTTAAGCATATGTTTGTGCTAGTGCATAGCTAGAGTATAACACATATTATTCTTAGGAAATAGAAGATTTTATCAAAACAAGGATCTCACATTCTTATCAGACCGGCTCCTGACGTTTCTTCTTCTACTTCTAGATCTGATCGGTGGCTCATTGTTGTATTGTGTAATCAAAGTGGAAAAGAATTCAATATGCTTGTCCGCAATGTTACTCCAACGTAATTCAGATTGGAACTGCTCAACTCGTTTTTTATATTCATCAAACTTTAAAGCAAGAGTCAACAGTGATCGCTCAAACGACTGCGTATCCCTTTTGCATGCAATCCCCAGCCCCATATTTGCAAATTCTTTAAAGAACCTTAAGTCCGAAGCAACAAACGGCAGACCATGGGCTAAGGCATCAAACATTACGCCGGATATCGATACGATCTTATATGGAAATATTATTGCATCGCACGCAAAGAAGAGCTTTGACATTGAAGCATCATCCAGATATCCTAAATTCAAATTGACGACGTTATCTCTTTCATTATTTCTAATTTCTATTGGTCGCTCAAGACCTCTTTCATGTTTAGTTTGCTTAATTACTAAAGACCAACCACGGGGAAGAACAAGATTGCCCAGAACATCAAACCCTTTGTAAGACCCGGCGTATCCAAATGCCAGCAGTAGCATTCCATCCATTGGTAATCCAAATTGCTTTCTAAACTCCTTTTTGTCAATCGTTGGTGAAGGCGTGTGAGAGAGTTTGATGGCAGGCTCTGCTCCATGATATATCACAGTTCCGCGCCTGACCACCTCTTGAAGCGTCCTTGCAGGGCTTATTACACCGTCTGATTGACTTACTACGCTAAGTAACAGATCATATCGTTGCTCCAGTACCCATTTTCTAATAACAGCACGCAAACTACGAGGCAGGAAACCAAATCTTCCTTCCTTTCTAAAGGCTCTATCTTTGATATAGGCAGAATATTCTTCTTCAGGAAAAACAGTGTGCAGGGTAGATACTGTAGGTACAGGACACAATCTGTAGAACCTATCGAGTGTGGATCCGTGCACAAGCCTCCAAAAAGTGTGTTTGATGGTCGTATCGACCTCATATAAGCCCCTTTCATATTGTACGTTCACTATATCCGGTTTTATTTCAGAAACAATCTGCAACAAGCGATCAGAATTTCTCTTATCCCCTTTTCTTGTAGCCCCCTGGTAGATTGTTATCTTATTACTGGTGTCCTGACCACGATCGGTGGTAACATCGGCATTGCCACCTATTGCAACGCAAACTTCAACGTTAGTTTTTTTGGCAATCGCTTGTACCAAATTCTTGGTATACCTGCCGACGCCTCCTTTCATTGGAGGATACTCGCCGGAGACCACGAGGATCTTCATCATCTCTTTTAGGTTGACGAAGATCTGTGTACCCCTATTTGGCTTCTTGCTTGCTCGATGCGAGCTCTCATACCTTTTCTAAAGCTATTCGGTGAAAATTGCATGGACATCTCGCGCATTTTCATCCTTTTTTCTTCGTTAGCATATTTGATATTTTTTGCAATGAGATCAGCTGCTTTCTCTAGCGTATGATATTGCTGATCACTTGGGGTTATTTCGCTGCAGCCTCCATACGACGGCACAATAGGAAGAAGGCCTGCCGCCATCGCTTCTACAATCGAAACTCCAAAATGCTCGCCAATCATCGTGTGTAAATACACTGTGCTTCTAGACATTGAATCAATTAGTTCTTCATTAGTTGCGTTAGGTTTTAAATTTACAACCTCGGTCAAGCGGTATATCTCTATCATTTGCTTTAATTCTTTAAAATAAGGCCTGTTTGTCGGTGTAAGTGACCCTACAATCTGGAATTTAATTTTTCCTCCAAGAAGATGAGCAATTTTGATAGCGTTTTCGATACGTTTTTCTGGTGAGAACCGGGACACTACTAGTACTTTTGCTTCTCTATTAGCGATTGGCTGGCTGTAGGCAGAGGAGAAGCGTTCAGTATCCACGGGAGGGTATAGTATATAGGGTTCTACGCCTGGAAAAGCCTCTCTTATGGCTTCTCTGCTAAATCTAGAATTTGTCAGTATCAAGTTCGATCTTTTTGCAGCCCGGGTAGCAAGAATGCGCGTGATTACACTATAAGGCTTAAAGTATGCCCTCCAGAAAAAGGATTTTCTGTACTTTTTGCTTCCATAACCACCGGCTGAACCCATTAGGAATGTCGGGAAGTGTAGGTACAAGAGATATGGTACATTACCGGAGATTCTATAAGGCAGTGCGTCTCCATGAGTATTAATAATGACATCATAACCGCTAAAATCTGTTGATGAAAGTATAGTTAAAAGCCGCTGGTATACTCCAAAATAGTTCAGTTTGAAAGGAAGCAGAGATTTTACCTTAGCAACATGTATCTTTTTCCCATAAGATCTGACCAGGGTGTCGAGGTCAGGCGGCTGTACCGTGACAAGGTCCACTTCGTAACCAAGCTCGTATAAAGATTCGATTGTTTCGATTGCAACTGTTGTCTCGCCTCCTAGAGAGTTCAATGTATGATGAATTACAACAGCTTTTTGCGTCAAGCGAGTATGGACAGCTATTGATACTGCTGTTTTTAAAGGTTCCACGTGTCGTCTAGCTCAGCAGTAATAATCAGAGGACAGCTATGAGGTTTTCTGTATATCAGATAGGATGATTGTATGCCATTAACACAGAAAACTAGAAGAAGAAGTCAGAAGAGCCCTTCACACTGCCACTAATGATTTCTAGTCGATCACATCAGAGGCTTGACTTCTGCGATACGATATAGCATGTTATAAAGTAGAGAGTTGGCGACATTGGATCAGCCATGT
>DATAAU010000059.1:0-25007 GCA_036259955.1 Nitrososphaera sp.
ATATTGAGAGAAAAAATCTTGTTCGTTAGTTCATCTTTGTTTCCATGAGGATTTATTCCCACAATTCGGCCTAATTATTGTGGAGATTCTCTTGGATACCTTCGCTGTAGCAACATTACAAAAATTGCAATGGAGCCATTCTTTTCCCTACTTTCTGAAATTACTGCTAGGACCCCTCTTTGGATAAAAGCAGAAATTAGACTTTTTTGCGCACTTATCTGCGAATGGAACATTGCGTTCATGTTTCTGACCTGCGCAAAAGCTATGGAGGAGTGCGCGCAGTAGATGGAATATCGTTTAACGTGGAGTATGGTAGCGTATTTGGCTTTCTTGGTCCAAACGGTGCAGGTAAAACAACTACGATAAAAGTGCTTACTACATTGGTCAATCCCACCTCGGGAATAGTGAAGATCTTTGGCAAGGACATTGTAAAGCACTCTCGCGAAATTAGGAAGCGGATGGGAGTAGTGCTGCAGGAGCCAAGCTTTGAGGCTAACCTGACTGTAGACCGTGCGCTTGATCTATATGGGTTAATGTGGGGTATGCCCGGCGAAAAGAGGCGTGATAGAGCAAGGGAGCTGTTGGAAAAATTTGAGCTTATATCATTCAGAAATACAAAAAATGACGAGTTGTCTATAGGTCAGCGCAGGCGCGTACAAGTTGCGAGGGAATTTATGCATGACATGGATCTGCTGTTCCTGGACGAGCCTACAGTAGGTCTTGACCCAACTGCAAGACGTACATTGCTCGATTATGTGAAAAAGCATGTTCAAGGTGGGCTGACTGTATTTTTTACAACTCATATCATGGAAGAAGCAGAATATTTGTGTGATGAAATAGCCATAATCAATAAAGGTAAAATTATCGCCACCGACACACCTGGTGGGTTGAAGCAGAAGTATGGAGGTGTAAAGGCAGTAGAGATCAAATTAAAGGATTCAACAGCACAGTCAGTCATGCAGATCGTCAACCAGGTAGCTGATGGCTCTGTAATTGAGGTGACTGCACAAGACACAATAAGGATAAGCTCTGCAGAGGCTCAGGAGATGCTAGTCAAGATAATTGAGTCACTTTCAAAAAATGCTGTTCAAGTAGAAAGTGTCTCCATGAACCCACCTACACTTGAAGAAGTGTTTCTCACTGTTATTGGAAACGGAACCTAGATCTTCATTCTCATCATCGAAAATGTAGCGAGAAAGAATACAGCTGCAGTCACGGCTGCTATGATGCCAACTTCAATATTCGTAAATAAATCTATGTTGTTAAAGATGCCCGCTCTCGTAATATCAACGATGTATGTCAATGGGTTGAGATAAAACGCAGTGCTCAGCGCTCCAGGCACTCCCTGCGTTGGATAAAACGCAGTGCTGACAAATGAAAAGAATAGAAACGCACTGTTGACTATCACATTGAAACCTTCGCTGCTCTTCAATCGTGTCGATATAATTATTGCGATAGAGCCAAAGAATATCGCGCCCGTTATGAGGGCATAGAGCACGTATAGCGATCCGACAAGGGTAGGCTGCGCACTTCCAACAAGCGTTGGCGCGCCCGCTATAAGGATAAGCCCTGCGCTTGCAAGACCCATCAGCATGATTGTGATGATGGTCCCAGCAATATACTCCATCCTTGCAAAAGGCATAACCAATATCTGCTGAAACATACCATTTCGCTTGTCGTTCCATATTATGCTGCCAGCAATTGTGCTACTATTCATCATATTAAAGCCAATCATGCCTGCAGCCAAGTATGCTGGATATGGCACAGTAGCTGTAGCTGTACCACCCATTGGGACGCCCTGATTCCCAATGAGGCCTGAATACGAATAACCTGCGATAAAGATGTATACTATTGGAAATACCACTTGCCACACAAGGAATACTTTATCAATTGAAGCTACAATGTTCCTGTAAAGCAATATTGCAACGCTATTCACTAGCAGTCGCTAACTCTGTTGAATATTGAAGTATATTAACGATGATGGTTTGAATGAATAGTAGAGGATGGTTCAGAATCTGTGAAAATTGTAGTCCTTTTTGGATATTGTCTCGAAATCAAATTGATCAGTAATATATCGACTAGATTTAAATAACTTAAAACAAAGCCTATTAACAAACATATCATGATTGCTGAAGATATGACTGAAAAAAAGCTGCGCGGCTCTGGTGGTTACGCTATTGCTAGGGTAACAGATGATGAACAGAAGAAGGGAAATCTTGGAGGTCCTGAGCTGTTCTTGGCAGGGATTGGCAGACTTGAAGAGGATAGGTTTGTAAAGTACCACTGCAATAAATGTGAAAAAGCTTATGAAGGCTCACCCTCGTTAGTATTTGAAAACCCCCACGAAGAGCTTGGAGAAGGCGTCACCCTTGTTGAAAAGGGTGAGTACAAGTGCAGGACATGTAATGCCACAATTGCACACTATCGCAAGTTCGACGCTTCTGCTCAGACAACGCAACAGCAAGAGACTACTAATAATATTGGCCCTGTTCAAGCACCAGAGTCAAGAATAGAAGAAGAAGAAGCAAGCCAGGTTTCTCCTGCTCCATCTGATGTAACTGTCGCTCCCACGACAACATCAACTACGATTACAGGCGATAGCTTTTTTCCAATCCAATCCCTAGTTGGCATGTCTGCTTACGACAGTGAGGCAATGCTAATTGGAAGGGTCGAGCAAATAGGTCTGCGCAAGGTTAGTGTCGGAGGAAACGCGCATATAATGATTAAGGTAGGTGAAAAAGAAGTACGCTGGGAAGACATCTCAAAAATAGGCGATATTCTTTTGCTCAAAACTACTGAAACCAAGCCTATTACAGCAGCTGGAGGCAAATGCCCCTCATGCGGCTACCAAAACGAATCTGATGCTGCATTTTGCGCAGAGTGCGGTACCAAGCTATAGTGTATGTTGCTACTTTAGGATTATTCTGGCATCCACCACTCTGGCTCCTTTCCCCTCTTCAAGTACTAAAAGCGGGTTGATGTCAAATTCCTTTATCTCTGGAAAGTCAACGACGAGTTGAGAGAGCCGCTGGAGTGAATCTGAGATCGCTCTTAAATCCGATGGTTTTTCTCCTCTAACACCCTTTAACAGTTTTATGGTCTTGATAGACTCAACCATATTCATCGCTTCTTGCTCGTCTATGGGCACGATTCTAAATACAACATCCTTGAGCACTTCGACATAGATGCCACCAAGACCAAACATGATTACTGGCCCAAATGTAGGGTCCTGACTTGCACCAAGTATAGTTTCCTTGGCGGACTTCACCATTTCCTGAACAAGCACACCCTTTATCTTGGCATCTGACTTGTACTTTAGGGCATTCTCTTTTATTGTGTTAAATGAATTCTTTAATTCGTCCTCGGTCTTGATACCCACCTTGACTCCGCCCGCATCAGACTTGTGGATGATATCTGGAGAAACTATCTTCATAACCAGAGGATACCCTATTTGCCCTGCAGCATTGATACACTCTTGCTCTGTAGTGCACAGAATACTTTTTGGAGTTGGAAAGCCATAGGCCTCGAGTACTTCATAGCCTTCCTCTTCAAGAAGGTTATTCCTTCCATTATTGTGGACGTTCTCAAATATTGACTTTACCTTAGCTGTATTTTTTGGAAATTGCATAGTGGTTCTATTGTTTGAAGATTCTTTGATCCATTTCTTAAAATGATACATTGCCTTGAGTGTCCTTATCGCAGGCTCTGAGTATAGGTAGTAGGGGATACCACCTTCTGACATTATCCTTCGATTTTCTATTCCTTCAGCAAGACCCATTAGCGATGCAAGTATTGTCTTGTTTGGGAATTGCTGCGACATCTTGACAAGAACCCTTGCAAGGTCGTCGTAATTGAGTGTCGCTGAAGGAGTGCACATTGTCACAACGGAGCCTACATTTGGGTGCGCCAATGTCAAAAGCAACACTTTTTCAAACCTTAAGTAATCGGCGTCGCCAACAATATCTACAGGGTTCCTTGGTGAACCATATGCAGGTATAGCCCCCGCTATCTCATCTCTTATCGAGGAGATATCTGCCATCTTCAATCCGTACCTAGAGCATGCATCAGTTGAAATTATAGCTGGGCCACCAGCATTCGATACAATAACAACATCGCCATCCGGTAGAGGTTGTTTTGAAAAGGCAGTGGCAAGATCAAACAACTCGCCCATTGTGTCAACTCTAATTACACCGCATTGAGCAAAAGCCGCTTCATAGTTTGCATCAGAGCCGCCCAGCGCGCCAGTATGCGAAGCGGCTGCCTTTGCACCTTCGGCAGTCCTGCCAGACTTGAGCACAATGATCGGCTTTTTCCATTCAATGGTTATCCTCTTTGCAATTTCCATGAACCGCCTTGCATTGCGGATGTCTTCAAGGTACATTACAATAACTCTGGTGTCTTCATCTTCTGCCAAGAGCTCAAGGACATCGCTCTCGTCCATGTCCACCTTGTTGCCCATGCTAATTACCTTTGAAAAACCAATGTTCTGAGCTTCTGCGTCCTCCACTGTTGCGGCGCAGATGGCCCCACTTTGTGATACAAGTGCTATATTGCCAAATTTTGGAGTAATTTTTAGAAACGTAGAATTCATTATGTTATCTTTTGAGAAGCTCATTATTCCAAGGCAGTTTGGACCAATGACTTTGATGCCATACTTCTTGGCAATCTCCCCCACCTCTCTTTCCAGCTTAGCACCAGCTTCATCTACCTCCTTGAAACCTGCAGAAACAATAATTGCGCCCCTAATTCCCTTCTTGCCAACCTCCTCCATGACAGAAGGGGTAAATTTGCTGGGTGCTGCCACTACTGCTAGATCTATTGAGTCTGGAATATCAAGTACGTTCCTGTATGCTGTGAGGCCACCTACTGTCGGATTTGATGGGGTGACTGGGTAAATCTTGCCCTTGAAGTGCTTTGCAATATTGTAAAAGATCGTCTTGCCTACTCCCGGCTTCTCAGAAGCCCCAATTATAGCGATCGACTCGGGAGAAAAGAAGATCGAGTTTGACATTAACTGAAAGGCATCTGAGGCTGGTTATAAATTATTCATATGGATATCTTTTTTACTGTTAGAATGGGATATACATACAGTCAATGGCAAGCGGTATTTTGATGCTACTAGTAATTCCAGCAATCCTCGCATTTGTATTTGGAATTTGGGTATTTTATAGCGTGATAACTGATGCATCAGAAAGGGAAACTTCGCAATTTACTGAAGTAGGACCTGACACGATCAGGATGAAGGTCGAGCCTCCAGCGTAAAGCACTTCTTAGCTTATCTTTTCAAATATCCAAATTTGATACAGTTGACGGCGTCAGAGACACCATACGTTGGTGAAGAAGTTGGCCAATGTTCAATAACTTGGCAGGTGATAGAAAAGATGTAGGTAGTAGAATTGGCGACAGAAAATAATGAGGATGCAAAAAAGAGGAAAGAAGCAAAATACGCTCAAAAAGAAAGCACCTTACAACCAATAACTAAACCGAAGTCGAAATTAGATAAAGAATTACAAAAATGGGAGGTAGAATCTACGAAGGGTGGCGCAAATGACGGCGGTGGATGAGAAGAAAAATAAAAAATGGAGCCCGAATATAAGAGAGAAGAACAAGCGCAAAAAGGTACGGGTCTCTATAATATGATAGATTAGCTAATTCTACTTAACACATTTACTGTTCGTTTTAAGGAGGAGCGAAGGGGATGGTTCGTTGTTTGTTGAGAGTATGCTTTTTCAATAAAAAATAGTATCTTCTATTTCCAAGTGATGTGTTGTGGGGCCGCCAACACATAGCTAATAAGTGTATTTCCTTTCAAACCTTCTTCTTAGGTCTATTGCAACAGACCAAAAGTTAGAGCACCGCCCACAGTCTTGATAAGGTCTCAACAAATCATATCCAAATTTAGGAGATATAGATAACAAGTCAAAGAACTAGCCAGACATTTGAAAAGTAACCTTTATTTTAATTACAAAATCTCTAACACTCCATTGAGTGCAATAAATGAAATAATAGATGCTGAAATGGACGGTCTAATTTCAGACCTTCAGATCCTGATAAGACAACCGAGTGTTTCTGCAAAAAATCAAGGCCTAGTCGAGTGTGCCAACCTCGTTGCAAAAATAATGCGCAAAGCTGGCATCAACTCTGAAGTCCTCTACCTTGATGATAAGAATATCCCGCCCATTGTTTATGGCGAATTAAAATCAAAGTCAAATCCAAACAAAACTATTTTGTTTTATAATCACTACGACGTGCAGCCGGAAGAACCTCTTGAGCTATGGGAGAATGAACCATTTAGTGGAAAGGTCGAGAGTAACTATGTATTTGGCAGAGGTTCAGCAGATGATAAGGGAGAACTGATTACACGTATCAAAGCAGTTGAATATTGCTTGAAAAATACAGGGGATGTTCCTTGCAATGTCAAGTTCTTGGTTGAAGGCGAGGAGGAGGTTGGAAGTGTGCATGTCGAAGAGTACCTGAATAGATACAGCAATAGGCTTTCTTGTGATGGAGTAGTATGGGAGTTTGGATACGTAGACGCTAAAGACAGGCCGATAATCAGCCTAGGCATGAAGGGGCTGCTATATGTTGAATTGATAGCAAAGGGGCCAGTGCGTGACGCCCATTCCAGTCTTGCAGTACTTATTGAAAACCCTGCATGGCGTCTTATCTATGCACTCAATACAATGCGAGATCAGACCGGCAAAATATTAATCAAAGATTGGTACAGAGAAGTACGGCCATTTACGGAGCAGGAACTATCAACGATTGCAAGTGAACCCTTTGACGTGGAAGAATTTAAGAAAGAGTATGGTGTGAGCAAGTTTGTAGCAGATGCAAGGGGAACTGACATAATAAAGGCATACGTAGGAATGCCTACCTGCAACATTGCAGGTATTAACTCTGGTTATATTGGAGAAGGTGCAAAAACTGTGCTGCCCTCTCAGGCAGCCGTCAAAATAGATTTTAGACTTGTGCCCGATATGGTACCTGAAAAGCAGCTTAAACGGCTCAAGAATCACTTGAAGGAATACGGCTTTTCAGACATCGAGGTCAAGCTTGTACACGGGGAAGCTGCGGCAAGGACGCCTATCGATGACGCTTTTGTACGGCAGGCGGAACAGGCTGCAAAAGAGACCTTTGGATCAGCAATAATAAATGTATCTTCTGCGGGCACGGGCCCAATGTACTCTTTTGCAAAGGTGCTCAAGGCTCCTTGTATTTCGATCGGCAGCACCTACATTTTTGCCCGCATACACTCACCAAACGAATTTGCAAGGATTGATCTATTGAACAAGACAACTAAGTGCATCGTAAGGTTAATGGAAAGATTTGCCAGCTAGACGTAGTTGGTAAATCATAATTCTGCAAGCATGGCTCTATATCCGCGTCTTGAATCGTGGTCACTGCATTCTAGATGTGTGTCCCCTATGCTAATATCTGATCAAAAGAGGTACCATGCATAGATAATGGATGGGGAGAGATTTGAACTCTCGACCACCTGTGTGTAAGACAGGTATCCTAACCAGGCTAGACTACCCATCCGGTAAACTGCTCGTCAGTTGAGCGGATCGATATTAATAGTATTTGGAGTCACCGCTAGCAAAAATAAACAATATATATCCTGCTACAATTTTGGT
This sequence comes from Nitrososphaera sp., assembly GCA_036259955.1. Taxonomy (GTDB): domain Archaea; phylum Thermoproteota; class Nitrososphaeria; order Nitrososphaerales; family Nitrososphaeraceae; genus Nitrososphaera. The sequence goes on from DATAAU010000059.1 coordinate 7,638, forward strand.
TTCTGAAAATGCCTCTAGCCGAGAGTATAAGAATTCCCCGTCTTCCTCTCATGGTTGTTCCATTTTTTACTGCCCTGATTCTTTTTACTTCTGCTTTTCCGAGTGCATTTGCCCACGGTGGGCATCAGCCACCTGCAGCCGATTTTGAGGGCAAGAAGGCTAGCCTCTTTGTCAAACTCGACCCGCCTGTGGTAACTGATGTCAGTCAGCCTATTTTCATAAGTGCAAGATTCTTTGACGAAAACACAAATCAAAATTTTGAAGAAGTCACATATAGGATCTTTTTCCAAAAGAACGGTGTTGAAATCCCAATTGTGACCGAGGGCGGCCAATTCGGCGGGCAGGGTTTCTTCTATGATCCTGAAGGTGACTTGCAAATACGGGTAGTTCCTCGAGATACCGAGAATGTGGTGGCTAGGGGAGAGGCAGAGCCCCAATTTGGAGGGATCTGGAATAGGGGCGGACCCATTGTTGTAGAGGGACCTCTTTTCACAGAGCCTGGCCTGTATAACCTGTTTGTCGAGGTGCATACTGTTGGCACTACTCGAACTCAGGTAGATCCAGTCCTTCAATATGATGTATGGGTGACTCCTGGTCGAGAAGAATTAGTAAACATCTCAGAAGGCAGCCCGGCTCAGCAGGTCAAGATCAGAAACTACTATGGTGCCATTGATAGCTCTAATTATGATCCTGCAACAAAGACAATTCAGTTTTCAATGCCGTTTAATTGGACCTCTGATATGATAGGCAGGATAGGCATGCTTCATACAGAAGTATTCATACCAAAGGCATTATCTGACTTTAACAAACAATCGCTCAATGCTACAGTAAATGGGATAAGTGTTCCAGTGGCTGTAGATACCTATACTCCAAATGCCACTATAGTGCACTATACCATATCAAAGACCAATCTTGAAAATATTGCTAGCAAGGTAATGTCTGAGAACAGAACACCCGATAAGGCAGTGTTCGCATTAAGCCCTTCAAGCCCAGATAGAGAAGTTAAGGTGGCTCAAGTTTCTGCAGAGTCAGAGAATTATAAGGTGGGTCTCACATGGCCCGAGCAGATTCTCCCTCAGCAGCCAGTAACATTTGGCATACGAATAACTGACAAGGCCGATGCCCCAGTGTCTGCTGCCGCATACGAATTAGTTCTTTTGGACAAGGATGGCAACGAAGTAACTCGCTCCGGAGGAGTGACGACTCCTGAGGGTATATCTTCTCAGGATGTAACATTTGCATCGCCGGGATCATTCAATGTGCGAGTTGATAAGATAAAGGACACGAATGAAATGGTGCAATCAGGCCTGACTGTGGTGCCTGAATTTCCAGTAGGTTTTGCTTCTGTAGTGACGACACTTGCAATAGCTGCAATTGTAATAGCTGCTAAGAGGATATCGTTCTTTCATGGGGGCAAGATGTATTAGATACGCTGACCCAGTTATCTTATGTCAGGCGAGGAATATCGCAGTTTATCCCAGGATGAGATCGATCGGGAAGTAAGCAAACTTGATAACTGGAAGGTTGTCAATGGCAAGATAAACAAGACATTTGAGTTTAATGATTTCGTCCAGGCATTTGGATTTATGACAAAAGTTGCAATGAATGCAGAAAAGATGAACCACCACCCCGAATGGTTTAACGTTTACAACCGCGTTAGGATCGACCTTATGACGCATGATGTCAATGGCATAAGCAACTACGATATTGAGCTTGCGAAGATTATCGACACTATTGCCAAATCCTGAATACCTCTCCCTACACAACAAGCAAACTTCTTATTCTGTACAGACACATATTCCTTGCATAATTGTAGAAGAAGTAATAAGTGCAGAATATATGCGGGATAGCTATCAAGATATGTGTTCACTTTATAATTAGACCAAAGCAATCAACTTGACTGGGGCAAGCGATCTTATTATAATGAACCATCTATCAATGAGCATTATGCAGAGGCAGCAATTGACAACATGAAGGACCAAGGTTTGTAATTAAAAGTAATATCTCAGGTTGTGCAAAGAAAGAAGGTAGTTACCTGATTGAGTCAGAGCTATTGTGATAGGCTAGCAATGCCGCAATGGTCTTTGCGTCACTAATCTTACCATTGAGACATTTCTTGATTGCCACACTCAATCTTATCTTTCTTCTCCTAATATTCTCGTCTTCATCAAGAGGGCCCCTTGTTATTTCTCTTAGGTTTGTGGCAATAAATACGTGCATTAACTCAGTAGAATAACCTGGAGCAAGATACCATTTCGACAATGGTTTAAGATTACCTGCATAGCCGATCTCTTCTGCCATTTCGCGAACTGCTGCTTTCCTTGGTGTTTCACCATTTTCTATCTTACCTGCAGGAATCTCTAATAGAACTTTGTCTGCTGCGCGGCGATATTGAGTAATAAGAATAACGCTATCCTCTCTGATGGCTACTATTCCGACAGAGTTCTGATGTCCTACTATTTCCTTCTCTATAATTTTGCCATTTAGTGAGAATTTATCTTTCCTAAGATTAATGCCCCCAGAATAGATCCTGCTACTTTGAATTATCCTTACACTCTTCTTCATGTCATTACAGATATCAACTAGCGATTAAACTATTCGTTAATTTTATATCAGATTGGCGTATCTTTTGACACGTGGAGTTCCTTGATAACGATGGCAACATCATTGTGCCGAAGGCTGTCAGGCCTATAATTGATCTCAAAGAGACTCCACTTGGCAGCAAAAAAGGAGCCAAGAGACAATATCGTTATGGTGCCCTTCACATCAGAGAATATGATACTCACTATAGCGTGCACACAGACATTGTGGATCCATCAAGCAATCCACTTGGGCACTTGCTTATGGATGCGCCCGAGTATTTGGCAGGTGCTACAACTGCGTTCATAGTCGGCAGGGGCCTAGGCACAACTGTTTATGACATGTGCAAAAAGGAGGGCAAGAGCACAAAGGATGCTGTCATCAATGCAGTTTTGAGTGGATACATCGCTGGCTCTGCGACAGGCAACCTTATTTTCAACATAGTCAACTCGCTGAAAAAGAAAGGGAGTGAATAAGCCAACGGAGAACCCTGACTCGGTCCAAAAAGAGGACACGAATTTTGTCAAAACACCGATCCATCCACATCCTTCAAAATTTCATGTTGCTAAGGTTGTGATCAAGCTTTTGCCTATTGTAATAAATTTGCGGCGCGACAGGCGGGAGTGGGTTAAGCGTGAGGGCAAAAATGTTGATGAAGAAAAGTATCGTAGACACGCTAATAAGATACTCAAAACATTCATTGAGCTTGGACCCTCATACATCAAACTTGGCCAATGGCTTTCAACTCGAGTGGATATTTTGCCACAACCCTACCTTGAAGTACTCTCAAAATTACAAGATGATGTCCCCCCTGCTTTGTTCTCGCAAGTAAAGCCCCTGATTGAAAATGAGTTGGGCAGGATAGAAGATGCATTTGAAGAGTTTGACACGGCTCCGCTATCTGGGGCCAGTCTTGGACAGGTGTACTTGGCAAAGTATGAAGGCAAACAGGTCTTAGTCAAGGTGTGTAGACCCGATATTGAAAGGGTGATTGAAGACGACATTTATGTGTTGAAAAAGATATTGCCTCTTGCAACGCGGTTTATTGACCCAAATTTAAGATTCTCTGCTGAAGGCATGATGGCACAATTCATTGAGACAGTACATGAGGAGATGGACTATAGAATAGAGGCAAAGAATCTGCTTACAATCAAGCGCAATCTGGCAGGAGATCCGTCCGTCGTAATACCTGACATATTCTTAGAGAGAACCACCAAACATGTGCTTACAATGAAATATGTTCCTGGTGTCAAGATAACTGACATTCCGCGACTGGATGAAAAAGGTATCGACAGAGAAAAACTTGTGGTGCGCGTGCATAGATTATTCTTCAAGATGCTTCTGCATCACAATATTTTTCATGCAGACCCGCATCCTGGCAACATCTCGGTTACAGACGATGGCCGCCTGATACTATACGACTTTGGAATGGTAGGGAGGCTTGATAATGAGACCCGCATTCGGCTTATCCGCCTTTACCTTGGCCTGATAGATAAGGATCCCGAGAGGACCGTCAACGTATTGATAGAACTTGGGACACTTGAGCCCACAGTGAACCGTTACATAGTTGAGCGAGGCATTGCTCTCAGTATCCAGTCCATGCATGGTATGCAGGTCGACAGAATGGAGGTAAAAGCTCTGGTAGATCTTGCAAATAAGACTATGAGTCGATTTCCTTTCAGATTGCCAAAGAACCTTGCTCTTTACATGCGTATGTCATCTATTCTCGAAGGGATCTATCATCACCATAAGGTGCCATTTCAATTCGTTAAGGTGCTTGCAGGTCTACTTGAAGAAGAAGGACTTGTACGTGACGCCTATATTGAGGAAGTAAAAGTGTCTGCAAAGAGGTTTGCCAAGGGAATTCAAGACTCGGTAAATGTTGCTCCGCTGTTAAAGACATATCTTGAAACCCTGGGATCTCGTGGTGTATATGAGAAGAATAATAGCACGCTTGCAGCAAGCATACTTGCTTCTGCATTGTTTATCGGCTCCGCCTTGATGCTACCGTATAACCTTTATCTTGCATACGGTGGCTTTGCTGTATCTGCTGTGGCAGTTATATTCGCATTGAAAAAGAAAGCTTAGAGGATGTAAGCGTGCTTCTTGCAATACTTAGTTTGGTAATATAGGATAAGACATGACTTCCTATTGATTAACCTAATTTTGGACGTGTTGTTACTTATTTCTGCAATAATCATCATCATGGCCCCATTGAACGAGCAGCTAGAATCTATTCGTTATAAAATTATTGAATAGTACAAAAGTCATTATATTCTGCGTAAAATTTTATCAAATTTCTATCGCTAATAATGAGTATTGTTATATGCGGTGGTAATGCACAATCTTGTGAGAGATTGATGGCATGCCTCCCTTTCACGCTGCGAGCCTACTTTAATGAAGGGTAGAAAAAGATGTGTATTTTTATGTTATTGGAATGTTTGTCGATTTTGGTATGGGTATCCTAAGCGTTACGATACCATTTTCATACGTGGCTCTGCCTTCAACCTTTTCTTCCTCTTCCTTAAACGATATTGGCAATAGAACCCTTTTGTCTATTTTAAGCGGCCTGTGTCTATAGTAGACCGTACCCAGGGGCTCTGTCTGGTCTCTCTTGGCAGTTATGTACAAGATATTGCCGATAATTCTGAGATTTATATCCTTCTTGGCAAATCCTGGCAGATCAATGGTGACTACTAGATCATTGCCTTCTTCCATTATGTCAATTGCTGGCATGACGAACTCGTAAAATTCTCTAGATCTACCATCCATCTCCTTTGCCAGTTCTCTGGCCAAATATCCTCCAATGCCCATAGTATAATACCTTCGCTAAGATGATATAAATTCATTTATTTTTCTTATGTTAAATTTAACAAAGTAAAAATACTCCGACGATGATATCACCCAGGCGATGTATGCCGGTTCTTATGAGGTGCCCAACTGCAATGCCTGCGGTAGGCAAGTGCGACCTGGGGAGCTGTCAGAGAGTTTCATCTGTCCAAAATGCAGGAACGCAACAATATGGCGTTGCGAGGGGTGTAAGGGCAAGCAGAAAAAGTATCAGTGCATGGCTTGCGGTTATAAGGGCCACTAAGTGAGTACTTTGAAAAAGTTTGTAACAATCTCTCTTTGGTCCTGCTGCATAGTGATGACAGCTTCTACCAGCTCTTTTTCGACTATTATCTGCTTCGATATGACTGACCTCAGCTTCTTAATATCCAGCGGCACGATGCTATCAATTGTTCCAGTGCTGTAGGCGTAAATGTATTCGTTGATGATCTTTGAAACAAATGCCGGGGCCACCAATATCAGAAATAGCAGACTCTCTTTCATTATCCTGGAATCCGAGTCGCTTGCGGCCAGTGATGCGATGTATGACCGCAGTAAGTGCATTCGATTATTACTAAGCTCCTCAATCGATGATGCTACCAAAATACCAGTATCCGTTAGTTCGTAGAATGGCACTCCTTCTAACTGGAGTGCTTTCGGGCCTCTCCTCAGGGGCAGCCTGCCACCTTCCCTCACCACGCCTGCAGGAATGAGAACTTCATCAAGGTCGCGAAATATGCCTGAGTAAATGTTTTGCCACAGGATACCGTGTTGCTTGGCAATGGCATGTGCTATTGACGTCCTCGTGCGAAGATCTGGACTCTGCTCTGTGGCCAGATGTGCAATTATGCCGCGCTGTCTCTTTGCCTCACCAGTAAACTTGTTCTTGCGGGTCTTAAAGGTATCAAATATGGCAATAGTTGATTTTTTCACTTGCACGCTAGCACCATCCGCAAGGTTAATTTTTACAGCAGTCTGTTAATATTTTAATTTGTTGTTTTTTTAAATTATATTTCAATAGGTGTACCATATATTATACACAAATGTGTGGCTGTTCCCAATAAACTCAACATACTTTCTTTAGATAATTATCCTGACATTTAAGCTATTTTTGTACATTTAATTATAATTTTTATATTGTAGGTATGGATCTTTGAATCTTTTTATTGATGCATACCTGACCTTAGGCAGTGGCAACACGGGGCAAGATAATTGTAATAGAGGGTACAGATAAGGCTGGCAAGGGTAGCCAGTCTCGCATGCTTGCAGAGACCCTGAAGGCTTCTGGCAAGATTTGTGTCATTCTGGACTTTCCTGACTACACTACACCAATTGGAATGGAAATAAAAGCATTCCTTGAGGGTAAGCGTGATTATCCCTCAGAGGTCAAGCACTTACTGTTCTCCGCAAACAGATGGGAAAAAAAGAAAGAGATCGAGAGCATGCTTGAAAACGGTACGATTATTATCATGAATCGTTACTGGCAGTCAAACCTTGTATATGGCGTAGCAAACGGCATGGACATTAACTGGCTTCTCAGACTTGACAAGGGTCTGCCAAAAGAAGATGTTGTGATTTTGATCTTGGTCAATCCAAGTATATCTGCCAAGCGTGCTGAGATACAAGATGCATTTGAGTCTGATGCGCAGTTAGCGACAAATGCCTATAAAAACTACCTGAAGTTTGCGAAGCAGTATCAATGGAAGGTTATTGATGGGTCAAAGAGTAAGGAGCAGGTTCATCAGGAAATAATGAAAATAATAAGGAAAGAGCTCAAAGTTTAAGTCTCTTATCTTGTGATACAAAACAAGTAACCAATATGGACTTCGCAGGCGAAATAACAGATCCAATTCATAAATACATCCGATTCTCGCTGGTTGAAAAACAACTGATCGATAGCCCTGCTTTTCAGCGCTTGCGGAGAATAAGACAGCTAGCTGGCGCACATCTAGTGTACCCGAGCGCACAGCATTCACGCTTTGAACACTCCCTTGGTGCAATGCATATCGCTGGTCTTGCAGGGGAAACATTGCTTGGCAAGGGATATATTGATCATGCCGAAATCGTACAGGATCTAAGATTAGCTGCGTTATTGCACGATATTGGCCATGGGCCTTTTTCACACCTGTTTGAAGAGGTACTAGAGTATCGTTGTAATACTAGCCATGAGGATCTTGGAAAAAAGATCATACTGCAAAGTGAGATTGCTGACATTCTGGGAAGAAATGGCTACAATGCACATCATATATGTCGTCTCTCATTTGGCCAGTCAAAGGTTAATTTCATGAATGAGATCATTTCTGGTGGATTGTCTGCAGACATCATGGATTATTTGCCTCGTGACGGGCTTTTCACGGGAGCAGAGTATGCCAAGCTAGACTACCACCGGCTTGTAAGCTCTCTTGAAGTTTCAAAGAATCGACTTGCAATAAACAGGTCTGCTCTCAACTCACTTGAATCAATGTTGATCTCACGCTATGAAATGTTCAAAGCAGTCTATTTTCATAAGACAGTTAGATCTGCTGAAGTAATGCTCCTGCGCTCAATGATTTCTGCAGACGAAGCGCTTGGATTGACGGATACTTCGCTGCATAACTATCTTTCGCTAACGGATGAAGCCACACTTGAGCGACTGTGTGCACTTTCCGGCAAGTTTGCATTTTCCGGCAAGATGGCTCAAGATTACCGCGATAGGAGGCTACTTAAGAGTGTCTACGAAAAGTTCTTGCATAAACGTGATAGACAAAGGATGGATAGAAAAGCACTGGAGGCACTTTCCTCTCATATCGCAGATGTAGCAGGTGTCAACAGCAATTATGTCTTTGTTGATGTATCTCGTGCCCCTTCAATGCCATTAACTCCCAGCAAAGAGGAGATGTATTCGGTATTGGTTGTCGATAAAGATCGGGTATATGAGATGCCAGTATCAGAGATTCCACTCGTAGAATCTATATCAGGATTCTTTGACATGCTGCGCGTCTATACCGCTGCAGAGAATCGTGATAAAGTGGAGCGAGCTATTAAAAAGGTACTCGGAGATCAAGGGATACTGAATATGGGGGCGGGTAAGATTCACGCAGGCTAAGCATAGGATTGTAATCAAATTATCTGGGAAAGCGTTTGGAGATGAATCTGCATACGAATTGAAAAGGTACGCTAGTATGCTGAGCAAAATAAGTGAGAAAGTGCAGCCAGTGGTTGTAGCGGGCGGAGGGAAGTTTGCGCGTTACTACATCTCTACGGCAAGAAGTTTTGGCTCGGACGAAGCATCTTTGGACATCATAGGCATAGAGGTTTCAAGGCTGAATGCAAGACTCTTGATTCTTGCGCTTGGCGATCAGGCATATCCTGGAGTCCCTGAAGATTTGGAACAGGTGAGCAAGGCTATAACAACCAACAGAATAGTTGTAACAGGCGGCCTACATCCCGGACAGAGTACAAATGCAACAGCTGCACTTATTGCTGAAAAGGTCAAAGCTTCCAAGTTCCTAAACGCAACAGATGTTGACGGTATTTATGATTCCGATCCCAACAAAAACAAGGACGCAAAGCTATTCAATGAAATCACTGTCAAAAAGTGTATAGATCTATTGGGATCTGAAGATTCGGCTGCAGGCGCTTATGACCTGATGGACATTGTCGCACTTAAGGTGATAGAGCGGAGCAAAATACCTACAGTAGTAGTAAAGTCAGATCCTGCAGTGATCGAGAATGCAATTTCCGATAACAATATGGGGACACGCATTATTGCATGATTCCCTCTAATAATTTTGGCCATTGCCCGATCGACTAACTAACTAATAATCACTGGCAAACACTAGTATCCCTTTCTGTCTTTTTTTCTTGACAGTTCAAATTAGCTGTTGTGCTTACGATACTGTCTTAATTTGTCCAGTAAACTCTCGCATACCATCTACAAGCATCCTTTTGAAAGCTTCTTCTCCCTGTTCCACTGGCATAGGCCTTGATTGAGCCTTCGCATAGCCGTCTTTATCGCAAATAAAAAGCATTGACTCATTACCATTCGTCATCTTACCAACCATCTCTTCTTCGCCCACAGGCTCAAACCCCGTTGTGCCCTGCTTGATTGTATAGGTTAGCATAGCAAAGCCAGTGTAATCGAACAGCCTAAGCTGAGCTTTCTGAGCCCTCTCACGTCCGATATTCGCAGCTTTGTGGTATTGCAACCTGCATCAATTTTTTTGTAACGACTAGTATAAGCATTTGGATTAATCGACAGCTTTAAAGCGTTGACGAACACGAAAAAAAGTAATTGTGAATACAAAGGTTATTTATGGAGCAATTGGCGGCATCGCAGTAGTCGCTATAGCAGTATTTTTCATTATGGGGATGGGAAATTTCAGGCCTCTTGGTAATAATGAGGCTCCTCCTGGCACATCCCAGACCCAGATATCTGACCTCCAACTAAGACTCAGGGACATCGTAGTTGAGACAACAGATGAGGAGAATGCAAATGTACAGGTTGTCTTTGACGTTCATAATCCTAACAGAAGCACTGCCATTCTTGAAACGATTCACTATACTGTGGATGTGGGACAATATCAGATGACAACTGGGGATGTTGGAATAAGCCCTGAAGGTTTTGTATCTGGACAAGAGGATATATTTCCGATAGTTGGCAACAGTACTGTCACTCTCAAAGATACAAAGGTTGCAGTACGTAACAACCTTACTGCCAGTAGCTGGGATAGCATGGTAGATGGCACTGGACAATACCGTATTGAGGGAAGCTATTCCTATAGGTTGACTGGCTCAAACTTCCAAACAAGTTACTTTGAGAAAGAGTTTGCATTGACATTCCCCTGACATTTTATGATATTATCATAGTATGATATAATGCAATTCAAAAAGGTATTAAGTTTCATGCAGGGCTCCAAGTTATAACATGGCTGAAGAAATATTCATGTTTGCTGTAACTGCTGGAGTATTTGTATTCCTCGTTGGCGTGTTGTTTGGCTCAAGGGCAAGAAGGTATAGCCAAGGGTATGCGACGTCCCAGAGTCACAGCGAGCACGGCTAACGACACACACACACTTCTATACTTTCGCAGAAATTATTTTTTGGGTTTAAATATCTCTTCTAATATAAAGCCCGAACCTTCTTCTTTTACCTTCTTTCTTGCATAACATCTTTCAAAGTATTTGCAAGTTGTGCATAGGTTAGACGGTTCAACTATTGGAACTCTATTTTCTTTTAATAGTGTGCTGAGTACTCTTGCCCTTCTGACGATTTCTTCAAACATCCTATTATTTTTTGTAACAGAGAACTCTACCATCTTGCCCTCCTCGGTCATGTAAATCAAAAAACCCTCATCCTTGTTGAATGCAAAGAGACATGCATTAAGATATAGCATGTGCTGTGGATGTGGAACCTCTGGTAAAGTAGACACAATTTCAAATCTTACGATAAACTCATTGGCCATTATCGTGTCGACATCAACTTCAAGCGCAAGCGTGTCAATCTTATATTCGCCGCGAATGTTACTCAGTGAATGGCGCATACCGTTTCCAAGCAGGCTTGAGATCTTTGCAGCATTATCTGAAGGTAGCGGGTCCTTGCGCTCATAGTATGCAAGTCTTGTACAGCTTGATGCTTCTATTGCATGGATCCTATCGGAGTTAGTTTTGTCTATTTTAACGCTGAGATTCTTGTATATGTCGTCAATGGCATTTTCTATCATTTGATGCAGGTTCCTGCCACCAAGCATATGAATATCGTGTAACATGCTGCGGTGCTATATATTATATTGACCGCCTTCTTGATTTGCAGTTTTTCAGTCTTTCTTCTAGAAAGAGTATTTCTGTTGCAAACAAATGCAGAATTTCTATTAGTTCATTGAAAGATTGATGTATCAAAGGACGATGAATAGACGCTATAGTTAACTTGTCTCTGAGTTAGTGGAGGATATCTAGTCTTTTGATTCCAATAATACTAAATTTGCTCAAAAAACCTTCTTTTCCTAATGTAACAAATAAAGGCTTAGAGAGCTGATAAAAACATCATGACGATAGATGGAACTCTACATGATGATGACAATAATACTGTTGAGAACAAAGGTGGCTGCAGAATAACAGGAGCAGTAAACGAAAATACAGCGCTCAATTATTAGACCTCCGCGCTTCTCATTAATTATTATTTTTGAAAATTTTTTAAATGCACTGAGTTTGATTTGGGAGATTAAAAACCACTCTTGATTGGATCATCTGGCTTGATTATTTCGCGTAAAAGGGTGGTGGCGTATGATCCTTTAGGTAGCTTGAATGACACTTTCAGTGGATCTCGTTTAAAGGAAAAATCTGTGCACCATAGTGGAGCCTGTCTAAAGCCTCCCTGGTGGCTCAGCTCTTGCATCTCTTTTATGTAAAAATCCTTTGCATCTACTTCTTCTTCTTGTAGTATTGCATTTGTGATGTTTTCAAACCTGCCTTTGCCGGGTTGAAAGGTATATCCTGCCATCCTTATTGCGGGAACCAATCTTGCCTTTGAGTTTGGATGATACTTGATTATTCTACCAAAGGTTGCAGGTCCCTCCATTTCAAAGCAGAGGTCTCCAGTCTGTGGTTGCAGCAGATCTTCCCCTGCCATGATGGCTCTGCTAAGGCATCTGTTCAAGATATATGCTTGATATGCCTGGACGAATAGTCTCCGTATTGTGATCGGTATTGCACGTAGCGCTGCAATGCTATCTTTACCCGAGACCAGTGCCGACAGCACTTGCCGCTCAATGTCCATGCCTCTCGGGAGCATCTTAAGCACTTGCCGATAGTTGTCTGGATCAGAGCACTTGCTTCTGATTTCCTTGCTCATTTGAGTATCAAATTCAGTAGTGTAGGAGAGTAGCAGCTGGACTGCATGTAAAAAATTGCGCTTGATAATTTCTCTACCGACAAGGTGGGTCACCAATCTCTCACTGCCAAATCTCTGAAGACCGTAAAAATTGCCCACCTTAACTATCTCGGAAATAAAGTTGGAGAGATCTGATGATTGGGCATTGTAGATCTTTATCTCAAACTTGTTGCCTGCAAGGAATTTTTTGTCAAGTGGGTGTTTGGTAAAACCTCTCAATATGAGTCGTGTATGTCTGCTTTTTAGCTCTGCAGGCGGATTTCTCATTACTCGCTCGGTACCTGCATACTGTGTTGTTACAGCCTTGGCATCTTTTATGCCCATTATCCTAAATCTCATGTGTAAGTTTCGCTCAATTTCAAATAGTGCGTGGTTTGAGTCTATGTCCCGCTTTTCCAGGATATAGAGGGGATAGCGGTGACTTTCAGTATATGATGGCGATATCTGTAGCGACTCATCTATAAGCTCGGATACTACAAACCCTTCACTCCCTTGTTTTATAGACCCGCCTATTCCGACAAAACTTGTGCAGTAACACTCCATACCTGCCTGTGAGTCGATCTTGGGGATAGAGGTCATTTGCGAGTTATAGTTCTATCTCTCCTACTTATTCGTCATCTTTCTTGTAATTTCATTCTTCTTATCTCTCTATCTCTCTCTATCTCTATCTCTCTCTCTATCTCTCTATGACTGTTCAATCTGATTTTTCTTGACCGAATTAGATCACTTTCTTTATTGTTATTTTCGTTGAATCGTCGATTAATAGATCCCTTTGATGGTGAGCTAATTGTGATGAACTGTGACATCAGTCAAAGCCACTTAGCATGAAAGAAGAGCGAAGATAAATGATGATGATGATGATAATGTGACATTGATATTCAGCAAAGATCATTTTTTAATCTGACTGACACACAATTGTACAAGACAATGAGTTACGAAGAACAACCTCTTGAGATTGAAGTTCGAAAATGGGATGCACATTCATTTACCATAGAAGGTATAAATGATCAATTGGAAAAGCTCCTTAAAGAACAGAAGATAATTCGAACCCTTGCTCTAAGGCAAGATGGCAAGATGGCTCGGATTAGCAGAGATGTCAGACTTAAAGGGAGAAAGGACATTAACTTCGCACCGGAGCTTGAGACCACTTCAACTGACAATACACCTATTCGTGGAACCACATTTGAGTATGACGGACTTGATTGAGTCTTTGCTGTATTATCGAAAAAAGGTCAGAGTCCATCTAGAGACATTTTCAAGGCAAGAGCATAAATTCGTTTAATGACATAAAATAAAAGTGGAAAGTCCTCCTCTTTGGATCTGGGCAGTTATCGTGGGGGCAATAATACTTGCCAAATTTACTCTACGATGGTCAAGACTAAAGCGGCTTGCACGAGAGTTAAGAAAAAGGTAATAGCACAGGATCCTAGTCAGAAATAATAAACTTATTTTATACTATGCAGTAGCGATATTGTCATGGCAAGTCAGATTATATCTACTGACAAACAATACCCTAAGCTCTCGAAGGCAGTTTCGGGGTACATAGAGATAGATCACTTTAAAAATGCCGACCTGCACACAGGCTATTTCTGCTACAACTGCACATACTTCATTAAGGATAGCCACTGCGCTATAGTCGAAGATACTGGACCTGACATTAAAGGCCGAGAATCTGGCATCATAGCACCACATGGTCTCTGCACATTATGGGATCCAAATGAGGAGGAGACTAGATAAAGATGGCCGACATTGGAAAGAAGATCAAAGAAGCCGCTGGCGCAGTCGATAATCTGACTAAGTTCAAGAAAAGGAGCAAGCTGGAGGCGTCATATATCGAATACGACAAGTTTGCAGACTCAAACTTACACGAAGGATATTTCTGCTACAACTGTATCTACTGGATGAGCGCTAGTGGCGGCAAGTGTATGTTAGTGGAAGATAAAGGGCCTGATGTGATGGGCAAGGTGTCAGATGTAATCGCACCCCATGGATGTTGCACTGCATATGAACCCAACTACGACAAGCTACACGACACACGTAGCCCAACCGAAGGGGTTGCAATAGATACAGAAAAGAATAAGGAAAAAATCACGACGGCAGACGTCGTGTAAAAAATTTTTGTTATATGATAGCCCTAGTAGTCTTGATAAACTGGTACTAGTGAAGAGGAAAATTAGGAAGTTATAGAACATAGTTATTAGAAACTTTTACCGCTTTACAATTAAAGTGGAAAGCGGTACTATTGTGAATGGCAGAAAAACTCAAAGACATAAAAAAGACTACGTCTGATGCAGTTGCGATAATAAGAGAACTTGGATCTCCGGATGTTCAGAATTCACTTGAGAAAATCCGGGATGCTGCTAAGGCTGGTAATGAGATAATAAAATCGCTTAAGGAGCCATCAATGGTAACTAATATTGAGAATATTCGTAAGACTACTGAATCATTTGAAAGAACCAGTGCAAGGCTTGAAAAAGTCACAATGGAATTAAAGAATTCTGGAGTACTTGATGAGACAAGAGAAGCAATTAAGTCAGCCCGAAATACTATCAGTTCGGTAGGCGACAGCAAGAATATTGGCGAAACGATGGATGCACTCAAGGAAATGCTGCGCTCTATTTCTGCGCTTGTAGATGAACTAAGACTTACTGTGTTTGAATCAAAACAGTCGGGAACAATTCACAACATAGAGGAGGCAATACGTGAGACGAGAAGTACATTTACGGAATACAAACGATGATGGAAAAATAGACTATGACGTATATTATTTCTGAGTGATAGTATGCTCAAGTCAACAATAACATTGCTGGAATGCGTGTGAAAATAGTTTTCTCATCAAGAGCAATATCAAGCCATCGGTAGAATAAGATGCTCTGGGAATGACAAGAGAAAGGTTAAATACGTGCCGTTATTATATACCCTAAAAAGTCTTCTACTATAAAATCTCGAGAGGCTTTTATAGACGTTAATACCTATGATAACCATGAAATATAGAAGCAGAACTGATATAACTGCTCAAATTCTAGAAGCCGCAAATGGTGGTGTCACTAAAACTAAAATAATGTATAAGGCCTTTCTCTCATACGCTCAGCTTAAGGAATATCTCACAGTCCTGATAGAAAACGGACTGCTAGAGTATATTGAAGGAGAGCAGATTTATCGTACTACTGAGAAGGGTACTCGCTTCCTAAAGATATACAACCAGATTGGCGAGTATGTAGCAGCAGACGTATCTGAAAAGAAGTAGTAAATAATTTAATTAGCATGACATATGAACAGTAAATAAGCTGAACTTAGAAGATATAAGATATTGCAAGTATCCAATACTAAAAACAGAAAAACAGCATTAACGCTTACAATAACAACGTCTGTCTTACTTTTTGTTCTTCTAAAGTAAGCAAATCTACAAGTAAAGTACCAATTCCTGAATTGTTGTTTAGAACTGAAGCAACATATTGATTTCTTGGTGACTGTCTACCGCTTCCACTTCCGTGAGCAAATACTACGATGCCTTTTCTTTTAGAATCATTATTTTTTACATATTTTTCTTCTTTGGGATAGGTGAGAATGCCGTCAAGTACTACGTGGTGACGTTCTACTTTATGTTTATCATCTTCATTTTCTTGAATCACAATTTGTGTGCTTTCATTATCTCCCATTACACATACACACTTTACTGCACTCCCATTGCTTTAGCACTAGCTAATATCTATGACACTTGTTAATTATGACGATCGTCATCATGACTCGATTGGGATAGCGGAACTGAAAGGATTATGGCATGGGTGGCGCAAATGACGGAGGCGGATGACAAAAGTGTTTCAGCGATATATGACATTATGACTAGTTTCTTTTGGCGTTACCACCAGTATTCTTTCTCTATTAAATCGTCAATCTGGCCACATAGTTGAAGTAAGCTAAGCCCTTTTTCCGTAGTCTTAAATTTCTGATTACCTAAATCATGTTGAAGCAATCCCTTTTCAATCAAAATAGTTAGGTACTCTTTAACTTGAGTATATGAAAGAAATGCATTATACATTATCTTGGTCTGTGAAGCACCATTGCCGTCACTATTGGCAGTCTGTAAAATATCACAGATTATCTCGGATCGGCTTCTATATTTCATTCTGTGCGTCAGAATTCTACTTCCTCCTCTACGTCATCATGTCACCCAAGTTGCTGTATAGTTCAAGAAATCGAATACCTCTCTCGGTAATATGATATGTACGCATTGCAGAGTCATAGATTAGCAAACCATGAACGGTTAGAGCAATTAGATACTCTCTTAATGAGCCACCGCTAAGATATACCTCAAGCATTATCTCCGTCTGTGTAATGCCCTCTCCATCATGATTATCGCCATCATGGTCATATACCGTCTCTAGAATCCGGTTGACTATCTCTGTTATGCTTCTAATACTACTAGCCATCTATATTCTCCCAGAGGCAGTTTTTCCGCTTAGCTGCTTTCTAATTTTGCTTTCATAGCTTATGATGGCGATACTCAATGCAATGAAGGCAAGCTGCATCACTTCAATTGCAAGTGCCATTGGCATAACGCCGCCAGCTCTTCCTGTGATTGGATTATCTGGCATTCTAGTGATAGCAAACAGTACGATTAGGATGAATGTTCCTACAATGCCGGCCAAATACCATGGCCTTCCCCATTTTCTTATCATTGGCACTACCCAAAATAGCTGAGCTATTCCCGCAACTATGAAGAAAATGCCTGTATTGAGGTTAAATTCTAAAATGTTGGGAGCCAGAACTAGATGCAAAATGCCAGCTATTGCAGTTGTAGCAGCTGCTGCATAATATAGAACGTTTATTTTTGCAACCAATTTGTTTATCAATCAACTCCTAATAAAAGAAAAAAATTGATGAAATTCAGCCTGTGTCTCTTATTGGCCTATTGCATTTTCAACTGTGCCAGTAGTCATGGAGGTGGCGTTACCTGTTGTCATCTCACTTCCTGTTCCTGCTCCTAGTCCGCCTTCTTGGACTGTACTAGTTAACAGGTCAGATATCTGCTGCAGATGCTCAGGTGTTAGGATAATCCCAGTGATTGGTGTTGGTCCAAAATGATTCTCAGTA
>DATAAU010000060.1:0-9919 GCA_036259955.1 Nitrososphaera sp.
TCGCAGACTACACTTCCCATACCTGAGCCGGGACAGAGCGACGGCAACAACAACAACACTCGCTCGGGCGTTCAGGTGCTTGCTCAGAACCTTGATGTGCCATGGGCAATTGATATCGCAGAGGACGGCAGGCTCTTTTTCACAGAAAGGACTGGCAGGATAATGATTATAGACAAGAACGGTAGTCTTCTTTCAGATCCTGTAGCCTACATCAATGTTATGCAGAATGGTGAATCAGGGTTATTAGGATTGGCACTTCATCCCAATTTTACTGAGAACCATCTACTTTATGTCTATCACACTTACTCTAATGAATCATCTGTTTTGAACAAAGTCCTAATGCTTACAGAAGATGACAACAAAATAGTAGAGTCAAAAGTCATCATTGACAACATCCCGGCTGCCGACAGAAATGACGGCGGCAGGATCAAGTTTGGACCCGATGGCAAATTGTATATTGCTACCGGCGATGCACGACAACCCGAGCTTGCCCAAGATGCCGGATCACTTGCAGGCAAGATTCTGCGACTCAATTCTGACGGCAGTATCCCAGAAGATAACCCTTTTGAAGGCTCATCGGTATATTCTTACGGACACCGCAATATTCAGGGGTTGGCATGGCATCCCCTGACAGGAGATCTATACGCAAGTGAACACGGGCTTGAGGGCAATGATGAGATCAATCTAATTAAACCTGGGAGTAACTACGGCTGGCCCCTTGAAGATTGCAATGCTGAAAAGTTCGAAAAGCCGATCTTGTGCTTCAACCCCGCGGTAGCTCCTGCAGGAATGACATTTGCTGCTTTAGATAGATTAGGCTACCAAAATGACATATTGCTTGCGACTCTGAAGGCTCAACATATTCGTCTAGTCGATTTAGAATCTGATGTGGAAAGCAACATCCTGACGGGCTTTGGAAGAATACGTGATATTGTTGAAGCTGCTGATGGCTCGCTTTATGTTGCTACAAGTAATAGAGACGGAAGAGCAGTACCTTCTCAAAATGATGACAAGATTTTAAGGATCATCAGCCCGCAATAGCATGACCGTAATGGCAGTAGAGAAAAAAGTATATGAGATGAGCAGGGAAGAGCGCCTCGACTACATAAGAAAGGTTACTCAAATATCAGGAGACATTGAAGCGATGCTCCGACCACTTTCCTTTGAAGATTCAAACAAGATGATAGAAAATGCTATCGGCATTATGTCTATCCCAATGGGTATTGCCACCAATTTTGTCATAAACGGTAAGGAATATGTGATCCCAATGGCCATAGAAGAACCTTCAGTTATTGCTGCAGTTAGCAAGGCTGCAAAAATAGCCAAGGTTAAGGGCGGGTTTATGGCAGAATCTGACGATTCTATTATGATAGGTCAGGTGCAAGTCGTAAGACTTGGCAACGTAAAGCATGCCACAACTAAAATATTGAGAAATAAAAGCCGACTACTTGCTATTGCGAATTCAAATAGCAGGTCTGTGGTTGCAATCGATTTGCAGGTGCGACAGCTACGCGATAAAAGTCCAAACAATATGGGCAACATGTTGGTGGTAGAGTTGGTCATAGACGCCAAGGACGCCATGGGTGCAAATGCGATAAATACCATGTGCGAAGCAATAGCACCAAATGTAGCCGAAATTACGGGTGGCGAAGTTGTATTAAAGATCTTATCAAATTATAGCACTAAAAGAATGGTAAGATGTAGAGCGACCTTTGACAAGGATGAGCTTGGCGGCAGCCAAATTGTTAAGCGAATACTCTATGCTTATGCGCTTGCTTATTCTGATACCTACCGCGCAGTTACTCACAACAAGGGTATCATGAACGGTATTGATGCAGTTGCGCTTGCCACTGGACAGGACTTTCGCGCGATTGAAGCTGGCACGCATGCATACGCCGCAAGGGATGGAACCTATCGATCGCTTACTAGTTGGAGGAGAACAAAAGAAGGTGACTTGGCAGGTGCAATTGAATTACCCTTGGCAGTAGGCATTGTCGGAGGAGTAGTCAATGCCCATCCTAATGCCAAGTTTGCACTTCAAATCTTGGGTATCAAAAGTGCAAAAGAGCTAGCAACTGTGATGGCTGCTGTCGGCCTTGCACAGAATCTGGCTGCTATAAGAGCACTATCCTCAGAGGGCATTCAAGCTGGCCATATGAGGATGCATGCAAGAAAATTCAGTAAGTAGATATATATCCAGTAAAAGCATCTTTGTCAAACTGTCCATCATATAATGCCTACTGTAAAATTTGCGATTCCAAAAGGAAGCATTGAGGAGGTCACATTCAATCTATTAGAGCAGGCATGGCAGCATGTGAGCGGTCGCGGACGCACATATCGAGTGAAATTGAGTGATCCTGCAATTGATGTCAAAATTCTGAGGCCACAGGAGATCCCAACTTATGTTCAGGAGGGCTTTTATGATGTGGGCATCACTGGCAAGGATTGGATACTGGAGGCAAAGGCAGATGTTGAAGTGCTACTAGACCTGGAGATTGGCCGCGTTAAACAAGTAATCGCAGCCCCAACCAGCTTTCCATTCAATAACCTAAGCGACTTAATAGCCGACTTTGCCGAGAATAATAAGACGTTGAGAATATCTTCAGAGTATCTCACCACGACTTCTGCTCATATCAAGTCAAATGCCACATACAAGAAGTACTATGGCAATGCCGATCCTATGATAATTACCCCCTGGATGAGGATAGGTGAAAATAAAAAGGTCGAGATTTTTCTCTCATTTGGCGCTACAGAGGCCAAGCCACCAGAGGATGTAGACGCAATTTTTGATATCACAGAGACTGGCACTACACTTGCTCAGAATAAACTCAAAATAATAGATACAGTAGCCGAATCTACTGCGGTGCTAATAGCAAATAGAAAGTCTCTTAAGGATCCGGCCAAGAGGGAAAAAATAGCCGACATGATCGCGCTCCTACGAGGCGTCGTAGAGGGACGGAAAAAACTCCACATATTTGTCAATGTCAAAAAGGAAAAGTTGGAAAGACTGTTAAAGGAGCTGCCTGCCCTTAAAAGACCCACTGTCAGCCCACTTTCTGAGGAGGATTGGTACGGTGTCAACACCATAATTGACAAAAATGAATTTATCAGGATAGTGCCAAAATTGAGAAAGCTGGCACAGGGTCTTGTTGTATTGGAGCCAAGGCAAATACTGGCACTTGACGAAATAAACTTGGACGGATATTCCTGATGAATATAATTTACATCACCGACCCACCTAATGAAGCTGCTCAGCTCCGCAAGGCAACTGCAATCCAGGACTCGTTATTGAAACACACACAGATAATAATGAGAGATGTCGCAGAGCATGGCGACTCTGCAATTTTCAATTATACATCAAAGTTTGACGGCGCAAGGCTTGATTCGCTTCGAGTTAGTGAACAAGAGATGAGTCAAGCGTACGCGCAGGTCACAGAGGATCAGATAGAGGCAGTCAAATTGATGAAACAGAGGCTTGTCAAAAGCGAGCTGACAATCCTTAAGCGGTTAAAAGGAATGGTAGTGTCATCATCTGACGGTATTAGAATAGATCGCATGGTCAAGCCTGTTACAAGCGTTGGGTGCTATATTCCAGGGGGCAAGGCCCGATATCCAAGCACCGCCGTCATGTGTGTAGTACCAGCAAAGGTCGCTAACGTGAAAAGGATTGTAGCGCTATCTCCTCCAAGAAAGGACGGCACCATTGATCCATTAACATTGGTAGCTGCAGATATTTGCAAAGTTGACGAATTCTACAAGATAGGCGGTGCACAGGGAATAGCTGCACTTACCTATGGTACACAATCGATCAGGCCCGTCAGCAAGATAGTCGGCCCTGGCGGGATGTTTGTTACTGCTGCAAAGCTAGTTGCTTCTGCCACCGTGTCCACAGACATGGTAGCCGGCCCAACAGAGCTGCTAATATATGCCGATGCAACTGCTAACCCATATCTTATTGCGGTAGACATGATTTCGCAAGCTGAGCACAGTACTGATACTGTCTGCGGACTTGTGACTACCTCTGACAAGCTAGCATCAGAAGTGCAGAAGCAGGTAGAGTCCATAATTATAAGAATTACACGGTCAGATATTGTGAAAAAGAGCCTAGAAAATAATGGCTTTATAGTCATTTGTAGGAATGAAAGCGCTTGTGTTGAATTTGTAAATGAGTTTGCACCAGAGCATTTAGAAATAATGTGCAAGCGTGCTGACTCTGTTGCCAAGAAGATTGATTCAGCTGGACTTGTGCTTGTTGGACAGTATGCGCCATCATCTGCCAGTGACTACATCCTAGGTTCAAATCACGTGCTTCCTACTCTTGGATTTGGCAAGTCCCGCGCATCACTATCAGTGCTCGATTTTGTTAAGATATTAAACAAGGTGAAAGTAAACAAGTCAGGATTGGCGAAGGCCGATAGATCCATTAGAGAAATTACATCTGCAGAGGGACTCTTGAATCACTATGAAGCAGTGAAGGCGAGGATGAATGAAAAAAAAGAATAGATGGTTCAATAATAATATCAAGCGTATTGCTTTGCTCGACCACTATACAAAACCTGAAAAAGTAGAAGGTGCAATTAAACTAGACTCAAATGAAAATTTCGCGCTTGACAAGGATTTTGTTGCAGGCATAGCAACTGAAGCTGCAAAGCAAGTAGATCTCAGGGAATACCCCCTTGACCAGATAGATGAACTCTATGCTCAACTTGCCGCGTATGCTGGCGTAAGTGGAGAGTGTGTCGCTATTGGCAGTGGGTCTGACCAGATAATTGAACTGTTGCTATCAACTCTGGGAAGTAGACGTGCTACAGTCTTTTCTCCCACATTTTCATATTTTATTAACCGGTGCGAGCTTCACGGTATAAAAGTACACCAGGTTCCCCTAAAGCCCGACTTCACTCTTGACAGAAAGGCATTTGTAAAGGCTGCAAAGAGATCAGATCTTATTTACATCTGTTCACCAAATAATCCTACGGGCAATCAACTTGATAGACATGAGATGATAGGAGTCATAGATTCGCTTGAGGACAGACTTGTATTGATCGACGAGGCATATGTAGATTTTGCAGATTACTCGTTATCAGACGAGTCAATAAAACGTAATAATGTAATAATAGTTCGTACTCTATCAAAGGCATTTGGTCTCGCAGGCGCAAGAGTTGGCTACATAGTATCAAATAGAAAATTTGTGAAGATATTCAGATCTATAATTCAGTCTCCCTACCCCATAAGCACACTTTCGCTTGCAATTGCATCTGGTATTCTTGCAGATGTTGATCAGGTCAAGCAGACTATCAAATCTGTGAAGAGTGAGAGAGAAAGGGTGTTTACCAGATTGGCAAAAATTGATGGCATTAAGATTTTCAGATCAGATGCTAATTTCATCTTCATCGAGGCTGGCAAGAACTACTATTCAATTTCAAAAATTCTCAACAGCAATGGAATAGTTGTAAAACTGTTGGGCGATATTGGTAATCACAAAGGCTGCATGAGAATCACGATAGGTACTAGAGAAATGAATGACAAGTATCTTCAATGCATAGAACAGATAATTTGATGTACGATTGCATACTCTTTGACATCGACGGGGTGCTAGTTGATATTCGTAAGTCTTACAATGCTGCCATCAAAGAAACTGTGGAATATGTGCTCAAATTTATTACAGGCAATTCTTTTCGAGCCTTAGTCACAGATCAGATTATTTTAAAGTTTAGACAGAGCGGTGGCTTTAACAACGACATAGACACCAGTTATGCCATAATTCTTGCAATACTTGCTAACCCTCCAAAGAGCATCCCACAAGGAAGGAAGTTTCTTGCCAAGGTAGCAGAGAACTGTGATGAGAGTGGATATGTCTCAGTGGAAAAGTTCCTTGCTATTTATGATATAGACAGATGGAAAAAAATACTAGCATATCCTGCACCCATCAAAGAAAGCATGCTTGCACGAGTATTTGATGAAATATTTTATGGACCTGATCTGTTCAGAAAGCAGGATCATTTGGAGCCAAAATATTTTACTGCGGGTAAACCGTTGATAAAAAACGACAAGCTTGCAGTAAGTGCCAGAACGATGAATAAGCTTAACAAAATGCTCCACGGCAATCTTGCATTAGTCTCTGGCAGAAGCAGGCTAGCTGCAGAACATTCACTCCAACCTATTATAAAATATTTCAACTATGATGCTTCCGTTTTTTTAGAGGATAAAAGGCGAGAGTATGCCAAACCAAATCCTTATGCAATCAAACATGCGATGAAAGTAATGGGTGCAAAAACTGCAGTCTATGTGGGCGACTCTGCAGAAGATCTATTTATGGCAAGACGCGCAGAGAAAGAGACAGGCGCAGAAGTTGCATTTGTAGGTGTCTATGGCAACAGCTCTGAACCAGACAAAACAATAGACAAGTTCAAGCAAGAGGATGTTGAGGCGATTATAAGAAGCGTCAACCAACTACCGAACATAATAAATAAAGTACACACTTGTAGTTTAAGACACACTTGGCTTCTGCCGGAAGAAAGGCAAGAATTGAAAGGGTCACAAAGGAGACGGCGGTAAATGTTAGCATCAATCTTGATGGCACAGGTAAGACCCACGTCAAGACTCGTCTTTCCTTCATCGACCATCTGATCACGTCAATTGGTAAGCATGCCATGATTGACATCACCCTTAACGGCGAGTCAAAGGATGATATAGTACACCACTTAGCAGAAGATGTTGCTATTGCATTGGCTCAGAGCATAGACAAAGCGTTAGGGGATAGAACAAAGATCACACGATTTGGCTATGCACTCATACCGATGGATGAAGCACTGGCATATGTGTCGATTGACTTAGTCAAGCGACAATTCTATAACGTGCAGCTCAAACTTACCCGAGATAGCATTGAAGGAATACCCAGAGAAGATCTCGAACACTTTACAAGATCATTGGTGCAGAACCTAAACGCATGTACTCATATGGTAGTCAACTATGGTGAAAATGATCATCACAAGGTCGAAGCAGCACTCAAGGCATTTGCAGTGGCACTTAGGATGGCCAGTAACGTTGATAGTAAAAGGAAAGGTGTGCCAAGCACCAAGGGGGCCATGCAATGACAAAAATAGCGATTTTTGACTATGGCGCAGGCAACCTCTTCAGCCTCAAGTCTGCGCTTGAGCGCAATGGCGCAGTAAGCGTGGATATAATTTACAACCTAAAAGAACTATCAAAATTTGACGGCCTGGTACTTCCCGGTGTCGGCAATTTTGATCCTGCAATCAGATCATTAGAGACTAGTGCAGGCTATCTTGATAAAGCAATTGACAATTGCATGCCATTGTTAGGAATCTGCCTTGGTATGGAGATACTCTTCAACAAGAGCGAGGAAGGAAAGCTGGAAGGGTTGAAGATACTAAATGGCGAAGTTGTAATGCTTCCAAAAGGAAAGGTCAAGGTTCCCCACATGGGATGGAACAACCTCAAAATAAAGACTCAGAGTAAGCTGCTAAAAGGAGTTAAGGATCAGTCGTGGGTATATTTTGTGCATTCTTACAAAACTGTGCCAAAAGATCATAATTTAGTAGTGGCAACTTCCAATTATGGTGTAAGCATCCCTGCAATGATTGAAAAGAATAATCTGATCGGTGTCCAGTTTCATCCAGAAAAGTCTGGCGATGTTGGTGCGCTTATGATAAAGAACTTTATTGAACTGTGCAAAAAAGAAGCGAAATGAAGGTCATAGCGGCAGTTGACATCATGGAAGGACGCGTAGTCAGGCTTGTCAAGGGGAATCCGGCTAACAAGATTGAATACAGCAAAGATCCTGTTGAAACCGCAAAAAAATGGGAGCTTGTCGGCGCGGATATGCTGCATGTAGTTGACCTCGATGCGGCGTTCTCCACTGGCAATAATTCTGAGTTAATCGCAAGAATCTCAGAAGCAGTCAGAATCCCCTTGCAGGTTGCAGGTGGCATTAGATCAGTAGAAAAAGTTGAAGAGATGCTGGCAATAGCAACAAGGGTAGTGATTGGCACTATGGCCTATAGAGAACCGGAGGTCATAAGAGAGATTGTCAAGAAGAATCCTGACAAAATAGCAATTTCAGTAGATCAGATGGATGGTATGGTTATGGTTAAAGGCTGGAAGGAGTCTACGGGAATGAGGGTTGCAGATGCAATATCACAGTTTATCGCAATGGGTGTTGACGAGTTTTTGCTCACGAGTATTGATCGCGATGGGACATTGCAGGGTCCTGATATCAAAACCTTAGCCGATGCTTCTGTATCTGCAAGAATAATTGCAAGTGGCGGGATCTCAAGCATAGAAGATGTGGTAAAGATCAGAAGTGCCGGCTGTAGCTCTGTCATTATCGGAAAAGCCATGTACGAAGGCAAAGTGAGCATAGAAAAGGTGAAGGCAGTGTCATAATGGCCCTCGCAAAAAGAATAATCCCTTGTCTTGACGTCGATAACGGTAGGGTTGTCAAAGGAGTACATTTTGCAGAGGTCAAGGACGCTGGTGACCCAGTAGAGCTTGGCAAAAAATATCGCGAGCAAGGAGCTGACGAATTAGTCTTCCTTGACATCACAGCTTCGCAGCAGGGAAGAGACACAATGGCAAATATCGTAAGAAAGGTGGCAGGAGTTATCGATATACCATTCACAGTTGGCGGTGGCATCAAAAAGCTCGAAGATGCACGCGATATACTGCTTTCTGGAGCAGACAAAGTCTCAATTAACACAGCTGCAGTCAAGAATCCCGAATTGATTACCGAGCTAATGTCGATATTTGGCAAGCAATGTATTGTAATAGCAATAGATGCAAAGAGAAATTACAATATTGAAAAAGACAAGACAATACTCAAGGATAAAGGTGGGAGGAAATTTTGGTTTGAGGTCAGGATCTATGGCGGCAAAGAAGGAACAGGACTTGATGCTATCAAGTGGGCCGAAGATGTCGAACAGCGCGGGGCGGGGGAAATATTGCTGACAAGCATCGATGCTGACGGAACTGAGAATGGGTATGATATAGAGCTGACAAAATCTATATGTAAATCGGTACCTGTGCCTGTAATTGCCTCGGGAGGCTGCGGAAAGGCACGCCATATGCTAGATGTGTTTGAAAAAACAGATGTTGACGCCGCATTGGCTGCATCGATATTCCACTATGAAAAGTCAACAGTTGACAAGGTAAAGAAATATCTAAAGAGAAATGGAATCAAGATCAGGATATGATAATAATAATAATAATAATAATATAATAGAAAGAAGATGTCTCATTCAGTCATTATATTATGTTTGGCACTAAGCCGGGTAGCATCACATTTGAAAATCACTTGGAAAAAATGAAAGAGCCAATTAAACCAATAATGTTAGACTTACGAAAATTTGTAATATCACTTGGTAGCAATGTGATAGAAGAGGTAAGGCCCCACAGAATTGTGTATTCCAAGACTCTCAACTTCAGAACATTCCTTGACATAGAGCCAAATGATGGAGAGTCTTTGAAGCTGTCGATAAGGTGTGGCAGAGGTATACCACCTTCATCTCTCAGGGTCATGACCGTAGAGGACGCAGCTAGTGCAAAGGAGCAGATAGCTGAGGCGTATCATAAAATTCAGTAATTAATTGTTGTTGATAGTAAAACTGGCAAATTCGCCAATATACTTCTTAAATCTTACATCCACATCATCTACCCTTGAGTTTGGAGGGCCCACATGGCACCACTCTATTACGTCGTTGACATCCGTCTTGTCACCTTCAAAGACTGCTTCTACACGGCCATCAGACAAATTGCATACCCAGCCAGTGACTCTATGTTTGGTCGCTACTTCTTTTGTATTCTGTCTGAAGTAAACTCCCTGCACCTTGCCTTTGATGAATACATGTGCGCGAGTTTTTTTTTCCTCAGTATCGTTCACTTTTACTCCTTCCAGTTGTTG
>DATAAU010000061.1:0-5118 GCA_036259955.1 Nitrososphaera sp.
CAGGATTGGTGCGATGGAGAGGCAACTATCATGATGCTACAAAAATTGCCGTGAAAGTAGGTATCGGGATATCTTATGGCCTTATGGCTTTTGGGTTCCTAACTATTTTTACAGGTTCATTTACTGGAGGAATATGGTTGATATTTATTGGGTGGTTTTTGCAAAGTGGTGCTCAATCTTATCTTCAGCAACACGAAATTACTGCAGCGCTTTCCGGTGTACGTTTGTATCAAATTATGAATACGCAGTTTATTGCAGTAACTCCAACCATGAACATAAAGGAAGTCTTGGAGGACTACTTTAACATCTATAGAAAAAGCGAATTGCCGGTGGTTGAAAAGGAAGTTGACGATATGGAAAACAAGAACTACTACCTAATAGGTTCTATAACTGCAAAAGATGCAATGAGTATTTCTGAAAAAAATAGAGAAAGTGTAAAAGTTGAAGAAGTAATGATTAAAAAGAAAAACCTTGTCATAATGAGTCCAGATAAAACAGCAGATGTAGCTTTGAACACAATTATGGAAGAGAACAAGAGCAGAATTTATGTCTGCGAGAATCCATCTGTTGAAAAAAGCAGTAAAAGAACAGAGAAAATGCAGCAACAAATGACGATGACTTATACTACGATAAGATCAGATCGATTAGTTGGTATAGTTAGTAAAACGGATATCCTCAATCTCGCAAAAGAGAGAATGGAATATACAGAGAATTTGAAGAAGAAAAGTATTTGAATTTCTAAAAGAGATTTATGGTAAAATCTTCTTTTGGGAATTAATCCATCACTAGGTAACTCTCCTGCGGAGGTTCCTCTCACTGTTGGTGGTTGTTGTTCTTCTTCTATGTTAGTCAGCGCACCAATTCCGCCGCCAGGACTAAGAATATTGGAATTGAAAAATATAGGACCAGCCCCACTCCTGCTACTATTGATACTACGATCACTATCCACCAATACGTCTTCTTTTGTCTTGTTGGTCCTCGACCTTCATTCCAAGAAATATCAGCAACCATTTATATCCCATTGAGAGTTGTGTGGGGCAAAATGTTACTTAACTTCATAGTCTAGTATAGCCTAGATAGGCAACTTAAATAGAGTTACGGAATCTTTACTATGTCCGCTCTTTGTATTGATAGTATTTCTCCCTGCCTCGGGATACTTTTTGTTAGTTCATTCTAGCATACGGGTCATTTATCCACTCAGTCTTGGCAAGTACGACTATAATCATTTTTCGTCAACCTGTGTCAGTCTTTATATGCAGCCTGATAATTCCCTTATACTAACCAGGTATACTAGATAATGTTCACAAGTCATGGATCAAAAAATCAGAAACTAAGAAGAAAATATCTCCACGTCATCCTCACTGACTAAACAACAACAAGGACAGAGAAACCTCAATGTATTAACCCAAAAAGAACAACAAGAAGAACACGAGGAAGAAGAAGAAGGCGTAGAGATACAAAGAGAACCACAAGCAGAGACAACGAAAAACCAAAGAGGGCCGTATAGACAATACGAAGACGCCAATGCTCTTCTTGAAAAGATCCGTTACTATAGAATACAGCGACACCCGGATTCAGAAATAATGAAGTTGGTGGATAACATGCCAAAAAGAACCTATTTCAACTATGTAAAGAAATTGCAAGAACAGGAGAGACAAATCACTGAGCAATGGATATCAGAGCATGTAGAACATAGGGTTCGCTGGGTGCATCATTTTTCAATCATGTTACAATCCCGTAGATCGTTTGTCCATCAATTATGCTTAGAATATCCCGTTGTCTTGGATCTGTTATCCTTGTTTCATCAACATCGATATTTTCTATGGCAAGAGTTTGCCCTCTGATGGATAGCATCATTGGAACATTATCTATGACAGGGACAATGCCATCGTCAAGGTAGATTCTGACTACCATGTTAGAGAAACTAGCTGTTGCTGTAGTAGTAGTAGTCCCATTACCCTGTGTCGCCGGAAAACGATGCGGAGCATCCTGCTCAATAGTAATATTGTGAAATGAGGATCCGTCAATTGCTACCACATTCATTTCTGTTATAAAGCGTCGAATAATGGTTTCATTTGCAAATAGTCTAAATCGCCCAGTCGCAATATGACCATCGCTGTCGTCATCGCCATCATTGTCATTAGCAGTAGTAAGACCTGCATTCTGTGGTGGTAGCGTGCTACCTAAAAGTCCTCTCAATGCGTCTCTATTCACTTCACTTAGCATATAAGTCGAGGGATCTTGTATGGTGTCAGTCGTGGTAGTAGTAGCGGTCATTGTATCCTCTTCTTCTACTTCCTCCTCTTCAACTACTAAACCATCTCCATTTTCCTCTTCGGCTTCTTCTTCCAAGAGAGGAAGATTGAACTGTGCAAAGACTTCCTGCATTATGATTATTCCCCCATATCCAAGACTAGTGGGCAACAAGAGAAGAATACTCAAGCTTATGGCAACAACAGTAATCTCAGTGTCGCGCTTAATTTCGAAAAAAGAGAACAGGTCAGTCATGTAATTTCAAAAAATTTCATCTCTTAAAAAAAGTGATTCACCGTTCTTCTATAATGTAATGCTCATGGTGCTTTTATGAGCAAGGGCATCAGATGGAAAGGAGGTATTCCATTAGCATTTAGTTTTTAGAGGAGCTGAATATAATATTTGGATTCAAGTGAATTTTTATCCAAATTCCATCGGGCCTGCTATGATATCACCCATAAAATAGGATTCTTGGGAATAAAGGAGTCAAATAGAAAAAAGATGCAAGTGGAAGAAAGAGTAGCATCTTCATCGACGATGATGGATCCATGGTCGAGTTTCCTTTACACGATGAAGGCTCGAAGGGGTAGAGAAAAAATTACAGAGGAAGGCTAGCCAAAAATTCATTTTCACACTTTATTTCAAATACAGATAACAAACGCTATTGTTTGGTATTTTGCAAATGCTCTACAATAAGCAAGTCGGATTCTTTTCCAACTACCTTTATCTTGTCGCCTTTATTGATCTCCTCATCTCCGTCGCTGCTTTTAGCCCTCCAGTACTCGCCACCAACAATAACAAAACCGATTCTATTTGCCGAGATAGAGTCAAGAGCAACGCCTTCTTCACTTTGAAGAACAAATTGCTTGGGTTTTCTTTTCTTTACCTTCCAGACCTTGTATGTTATTAGCCCCATAAGACCTGCAAAGGGGACTATGGTGATAATAGATAAAGTTGCCAAGTTTCCAACATGCTCTTCTGTTACTAGGAGGGGCCTTACAGGTTGAGTAATCATAAACACAGTCCCAATAGCTACTACTACAATGCCACCTATCCCTATTGCTCCAAAGCCAGGGCTGTAGAGCTCGTAGGCTACTAGCCCGATCCCTAATGCTAGCAGAGCAAAAGCACCCCAGTTTATATTAAGCCCTTGGCCTAACAACCCTAAGATTATAAAAACCGCTCCAGCTATTTCGACTCCAAATCCAGGAGACATTATACCATAAATCAATGC
This sequence comes from Nitrososphaera sp., assembly GCA_036259955.1. Classification (GTDB taxonomy): domain Archaea; phylum Thermoproteota; class Nitrososphaeria; order Nitrososphaerales; family Nitrososphaeraceae; genus Nitrososphaera. Next base: position 3,488 of record DATAAU010000061.1, read on the forward strand.
AAAGAAGCCTATTGTCATAAGGGTGGTGGCAATCAAAGGATTAGAAAGGAAATTAACTAATTGTGTTCTGAGGCTGGATTCATGTCTTATTATCTCTGCGTCAGCAGTATGTAGAACCTTCTGTCCGTTAAAAGTGGTAACAGTGACTCCATCTGCTATTGCAAGTAGCTCCTCAGGGCTAGCGGCCACTGCTTCTATTATATTTCTCTCCACGGCTCTTTCAGGTGTCAAATTATCATTGTGTGTTATGAAGCGGGCAGCTTGAGTTACATTCCTTTCATGAAGTTCTGCTAGCGAGACAGCTTTTTCTGCTACTGCATTTATCACCTTTGTATCATTTACTGGCTCTGTTCCTTGTACGGGTTGAGCAGAACCTATTGTGGTAACGGGAGCCATTGCAGCATAGTCTGTCGCTAAAAGTATAATGGTGCCAGCGGACCATGCACTTTTACCTTGAGGGTAGACATATCCTATCACTGGTACTGGTGATTGTTGAATGGAGTCTATTATGTCAAAAGTTGCATCAAGCGATCCACCAGGAGTATCTAATGCCAAAACAACAGCAGAAAAAGGAGTGTGGGATGATTGTCCTGCAGCGGGCGAGGTCGATTGTAGGGCAGTAGAGATATCTTCAGATGTTCCAGACGAGATGAAGTCTTTAACATCCACCCAAAGAATTGTTCGGCTATCATTGCCATTGTCATCCTGCTGCTGTGCAAATACAGTGTTGACGATAGTGTAATCAACAACGGTTAAGCCAAATAGAGCAATCGAGACTGCAATCAGCAGAAGTATTGGGCGCTGTTGATGATTGTTATGATGCTTCCCCAAACTTGAAAAGTAGGTCATTTCATACTAGAGTTCGGTTCAATACTTCTTCTCCTTGGTTCCATTTTGGAATGCTAAGCAACTTCCTCATCTCGTTGACGTTCGCTTCGAGATAGACGTCTATCGATACCACCACTATCAGTAGTGCCCCTTCCTGCAGTCAAGTTCATTAGCTCTTGCCTCACTAAAGTCCGAAGCTTATCCTCATCAAGTTGCTCTGTTGTGGGAGTCCTTTCTTTTATCATGCCCAATAGCGCACCCATGCCGTTAGAATCATTCCCTTGTCCACCTGTAACAACTATCATGTTTCTTTCTCTCGCTATTTCTGTCCATGTTTGCAATTCCCTTAGCCTCATGGCTGACATGTTCCTTGTGTAAAAATTGGCAGCCTGCTCCATCTTCTCTGCCGCAATTAGTTCGCCTTCGGCTATTATAATCCTGCTTCTTTTTTCTCTCTCAGCTTCTGCCTGTTTTGCAATTGCTCTATGCATGTTCTCAGGAAGCGAAACGTCCCTGATTGCTACAGAACTTACTTTTACTCCCCAGGGATCAGTTGCAGCATCTAGAATTTCCTGCATTCGCTTGTTAAGGACCTCACGTTTTGACAGGATATCGTCAAAGGTAGTCTGCCCGATCAAGTCTCGCAGAGTTGTTTGGGACAGAAGGCTTGACGCCAGACGGTAATCGTTTACCTTAACTACTGCATTATTTGGCTCGTTAACTCGAAGATATACTACGGCATCAACATCTACAGTAACATTATCCATAGTGATTATATTCTGCTTTGGGACATCTAAGGTCAC
>DATAAU010000062.1:0-6473 GCA_036259955.1 Nitrososphaera sp.
CACCTTGGCCTTTGCAAGTGAATATGCTTCACTTGGGTTCTGGGGCATGCTTGCAGGAATTTGAAGGGGGTTAACGCCAAAGCTCCTAAGGACCTTGAGCACACGCTCTGAATCTTCGGAAGAACCAATAACGGTAAGAGAGGTCTTGTTCTCGTTTAGCTTGATAGAGTAAATAGCTAAATCTTCAAGGCTCTTCCTGATCTCGGGCTCATCTTTGGAATCAATAACAAACAAGCCTGCAAAAAAGTTACGCAACTTGCCAAATGTATCGAGATTAAGATTCAATGTTGAAGCCATTCCAACTACGGCCTCAAGGTTCCTGTATTCCTCAAGCTGCCTCTCTATCTTGTTGCGCTCTTCAAGCAGTTTCTTTGTCCCTTCAAGTGATTGTTTGCTTTGATCCTCCAGGTCTGCTATAAAACCCTGTATATCCTCTGCAGCATAATCGTGCTTGCCTTTTGGGGCTCCCTTGAACATTGTTGCCATCACACCAGTCTCCTGCGGTATGCCGAGCATTTTGACTACCTCGTCAATGTCTTGGTACAGTCGCTGGGCTTTTGTTAGAAGGTCATCATAATACGGATTAATATGTTCAGAAGTATTTTGGAGTGGGTGGAACCATTCAAGTGCAGCCAGCCTGCTTATGGCGTCCTGTGTCTCTATCCGCGGTAGGATAATCGTAGCCTTCATCAGTTTGGCTAGTCCCATAATAGTGGTTTATGTAATTTCAATCTCTTTAAAATCCTTTCCACTGTGAAACCACTCTATCTCTGTGTGTGTGTTTTAATTATAATCACAAAAATTGAAAAAAAGAGTGTTGTAGTGACTGTCCATCAGGCGCAAGTACACTCTATGATTGGCCCAAGATGATGAACATCATGACTATACCGTAGATGGCAATTGACTCGACCATACCAACGATAATGAAGACACTTGACTGCATCTTGGGGTTTTCGCTGATTGCTGCCAAACCTGCTGCGCCTACGAAGCCGAGACCAAATCCTGCGCCAAGCGCAGCCAGCCCAAAGGCTATACCTGCTGCAATAAACTTGAAGGCGCTTGATTCAGTTGCACCAGCAGCAGCGCCGCCTCCTTCCTCCTGTGCGAACGCTGTTCCCGTCATCATGAAGGCTGCAAATGCAATTGCTGCGATAATTGGTAAAAGGGCCATTCCCTTTAGTTGCATATCTATCAAAGCTCGAACATTTGAAGCCATATTTAACAGTAACTACACGGTACTAAAGCAAAAGAGAGAGAAAATTAGGCCTTTGAGATTGCCTTGCGCTTGGCTGCACTGATTTCGTCTTTTATCTTTTGTACAATTGAGTCCCGATCTGCCTTGAGTTGAACCTTAGCTTTCTCATAATAACTGGAAATTGAGTCTGCAGATGTAGTAGTCATGTCTGTGTGCTAACCTCGGTCTCATAATTCTTCTTTCTATCGAGTACGACTTTAACCTTCTTGAGCCTCACAAATTCTTCGCGCTCGCGTTCCTCCAGTGTTGCCTTGATGAAGTATATTGCATCTTGGTACTGAGGTATGATAACATATTCAAGCGCATTGATCAGCTTTTGCGTACGCTCTAGCTCCTTTGCAAGGCTGAAAATAGCATTTTCATATTCTGCTGCCTTGCAGATGCCAGGCAGCATATTTTTGATAAGCTTCGCCGCCTTGTCGACAGACGCGTTTGTCTCTAGAAAGCCGTATGAAAGTAACTGTCCTCCCTCTCTTGCTTTGACCTGGAGTGTAGGGATCTTTACATCGACTATACGTCTTACGTTCACATCAACTTCCATCACACTTGGTGTCGAATCAGATATCGATTCAAGAGTAGTGGTACCAAGTGTCATGTACGCGTGGTATACTGATGAATAGATCTCTCCTAGGGGAGTCCATATGTCTTCTCTTGCCTTGTTTGCTTCTTCGATCATTTCGTCTATCTTTTTTAACAATACTTCGCGCTTGTCATCTAGAATCTTGTGTACCATCTTGGCTACCTGCATTGAGCGCCTTATCTTGATAAGCTCAATCTTTGTTGCTGTAACCCTGCCTCCAAAGGACATATTTCTTTACCTCTCACCCTTTGTAGTATTGCCTGACATGCTTTTCTTTGATCTTGGTCAACTCGCCTTCGGGTAGACCTGACAGTACATCCCATGCTCTTGTCAGTGTTTCTTCAAGTGTCCTGTTCTCGTCAGGCGCTTGCCTTAGGAAGTGCTGCTCAAACTTATCGCCAGCATCGAGGTACTTCAAGTCCACACCTGTAAGACCTGCCCTGCCCACAATCTCTGAAAGTGCCCTGACCTCCTGCGCCCTTGAATAAGCATCATAGAGCTGATTGCCAACTTCCATATGATCTGACCTAGTTTTTCCTTCGCCTACTCCATCCTTCATGAGCCTTGAAAGTGACATAAGCACGTTTACTGGCGGATAAATGCCCTTTCTGAACAGATCACGCCCAAGCACAATTTGGCCTTCAGTGATATATCCTGTCAGATCTGGGATTGGATGTGTAATGTCATCAGCTGGCATAGACAGGATTGGCACCTGCGTTACACTGCCATTTTTGCCCTTGATTCTTCCTGCGCGCTCGTAGTTATTTGCAAGGTCGGTATAGAGATAACCAGGATAACCCTTTCTGCCAGGGACTTCTTCCCGTGCCGCACTGATTTCTCGAAGCGCTTCTGCATAGTTGGTCATGTCAGTCAGTATTGCCAACACGTGCATGCCTAGGTCAAAGGCAAGGTATTCTGCTACGGTCAGTGCCACCCTTGGAGTGATAATTCTTTCAATTGCAGGGTCATCTGCCAAATTGAGAAATAGGACAGACCGCCTCAAAGCACCCGACTCTTCAAGACTACGTTTGAAATACTGTGCTTCAGAATACTGCACACCAATTGCTGCAAAAACTACGGCGAAGTCTTCTTTTGTGCCAACGACTGAAGCCTGACGTGCAATTTGAGCTGCTAGAATGTTGTGTGCCATACCAGAGCCCGAAAATATTGGAAGTTTTTGACCTCTTACAAGTGTAAGCATACCGTCAATGACGGATACCCCTGTCTGAATAAACGATGTTGGATACTCTCTTCTTTCGGGATTCATAGGCTCGCCATTGACATCGAGGAACCTATCTGCAATTGGATCAGGAAGGCCGTCATTTGGCTTTCCAAGGCCATCAAACACTCTTCCCAGAAGTTCCTGTGAAACTGGCATTTCCATGGTTTTGCCAGTAAATTTCGCTTTTGTGCCTGTGATTGTTAGACCAGTGGTTCCCTCAAATACCTGAACTATAGCCTTGCCAAAACCCACCTCTAGTACCCTGCCAAGCCGGTGCTCGCCATCTACTGTCTCGATTTCGACCAACTCATCGAATGACGCCTTGTCGACGCCATCAATTATCATCAGTGGTCCCTTGAGCTCGGCTACCTTTGTATATTCTATTCCATAAGATGTAGATGTCATCTAGGCAACTACCTCCGCCTCTTTCTTCTCAATCATTGCTGTTGTACCCTCTCCTCGTCCTGTAGTTGCGGCCTTGTGAAATTGTTCGTTTATCTGTTTATCTAGATCGTCAAATTTGTTAAGCTGATCTTCAGGTATCTCAAATTTTGATTTGAGCAAAGCTGGGATTATCGGCATTGCCCTGATATCCGCAAGTGGGATGCCTGCCTTTAGTGCCTTCTGAGCCTCCCTGTAGAACTTGACCATCAAGCCCACCATCTTGACTTGCTTTTGAGGGCTACAGTATGTGTCTACCTTATCAAAAGAGTTCTGCTGTAAAATGCCGATCTTGACCATGCGTGCGACTTCAAGCACTAACTTTTCTTCGTCTGGAAGCGCCTCGGGGCCAAGCAACCTGACAATTTCTTTGAGAGTATCTTCTCTCTGAAGCACATGGTAGGACTCTGCCCTGAGATCATACCATTCGCCTGACACATTCTCTTTCCACCATTTGCTCACGTCCTCAAGATAGCCCGAATATGATGACATCCAATTAATCGACGGGTAGTGCCTTGAGTACGCAAGCCTTGTATCAAGCGCCCAGAAGGTCTTGATGAATCTGATGGTATGTGTTGTCACTGGCTCGGTAAAATCTGCTCCTGATGGCGAAACCGCGCCCACTAGAGTGACAGACCCAGCTCTCTCGGGGGAGCCAAGTGCCCTTACTCTGCCCGCTCTTTCGTAAAATTCTGCAAGCCTTGAAGCCAGATACGATGGGTAGCCTTCCTCTGCAGGCATCTCTTCAAGCCGTCCAGACATTTCACGGAGTGCCTCTGCCCATCGACTCGTTGAGTCAGCTACAAGCACAACATCGTAACCCATATCGCGGTAATACTCTGCCATTGTCACGCCTGTATAGATTGATGCTTCCCTTGCGGCCACTGGCATGTTACTTGTATTAGCTACAAGCACTGTCCTCTCCATTAGGGGTCGGCCAGATCGTGGGTCGATAAGATGAGGGAACTCGACAAGCACTTCTGTCATTTCGTTGCCGCGTTCGCCGCAGCCAATGTATACGACCACCTTAGAGTCTGCCCATTTGGCGATTTGATGCAACGTGACGGTCTTGCCTGTGCCAAAGCCACCTGGAATTGCGCCAGTTCCCCCCTTTGCAATCGGGAAGTATGTGTCAATAACTCGCTGACCTGTCACAAGTGGGACTGTGGGGTCATAACGCTCGGTATACGGCCTTGGTTTTCTTACAGGCCATTTATGATACATTTTCAGCTGAACTTTTTCGCTGCCAGCTTTTTCAGTGGTTGCAATTATGTGTTCGAGGTCGTAGTCGCCCTCACTTACAATATCTGTTATCTTGCCGCCTGGATGATTTGGTGGAACTAAAATGCGGTGAGTCAAAAGAGGTGTTTCCTCTACGGTTCCCAATATCGATCCAGGACCTACTTGATCGTCTTTTTTCACGCTGGGTTTAAATCTATATTTCTTCTTCATGTCGACTGGGCTTGTCACTACACCTCTGCCAATGTAAGCCCCCGATTTGGCCGCAATCTCATCCAAGGGCCGTTGGATACCATCGTAGATCTTGCCAATGATTCCGGGGCCAAGTAGCACTGAAAGCGGCTGACCCGTGCCAACAACAGGTTCGCCAGGCTTTAAGCCCGATGTTGACTCATATACCTGAATAAATGCGATGTCACCAGTTAATCTGATTACTTCGCCGATGAGCTTTGATTCGCCCACCTCAACAGTTTCATACATTTTTGCTGATGACATGCCATCTGCCCTAACTGCAGGTCCGCTAATCCAAACAATCCTCCCTTTTGCTACCAATCTTTATTCCACTCCTCTTAACATCTGGGCGATGTTTTTCCTTATTAAAGGTTTGAGTCGTTCGAGACGGGAATCAAGAGTATTGTCGTATGTCATAGTGCCATCAGATGATTTTATTCTTATACCTCCAAGCACATCGATGTGCTGGTCAGACACTCTTGCCTGTTGCACCTTACCTGCATCCTGCAATTCGGACACTGCTTTTCTAACAATTTCTGCGTCATTTTTGTTGCACTCTATGATAACGGTGTTAGATCCTCCAACAGCTGATATGCTTTCTTCAACCATCTGCTTCAACAACTCCTTGTAGCTATCTGTGCTATTAGAGGCCTGCAGCTTTTTCTTGGCCTCTTCAAAGGCTTTGTTTACAGCATTTTCAATTGTCAGAAGCTCTTGGTTGCGGGATGCAAGTCTTGCCGAGCCAATAATCTGACGCTTAAGGTTTTCAGCTTGCTTTTTCGCAGCCTCAACTATCCTTGTGCGCTCAGCATCTAGTTTGCCCCGAGAAGATTCAAGATTGTCAAGCGACTCTTGGTAAGCAGAATCTATTTGAGAAATCAGTTCAGATTCCTTCTGAACTAAAACCTTATCAATCATATGTTCTAAAGTTGAACTTGAGCTCATCTAAACTGTTCCGCCTTCTCACGGAATTTTAACCTTTTGACGTAAAAGTAGATCTATCATGAAGCGACAGTTGTGTTGCAGGTACTGCTAACAAGCTTGGCATCTAGGTTCTGGGCAAGAGATCTGATCCCCTTGAGATGGCCTCCTTCCCAATATATCTTGCCGCATGCGGTACATTCGAAAAACTGTTTATGGCGCGATATAACCTTATCAGGTAGATCAATAACAGCATGATCATTACTACCATGATCATTTTTGACCTGATCTAATGTCCTTTCCTCCAGGGGGCCGTTACATACAGAGCAGCGAGAGCTAATGCCATTAGTACCGACGGATGCTATTCCATTCTTAGTGAGAATATGTATCAAGTCTTCAATCTCGCTTGTACCACCACCGCCACCTACCAACACACCTCGCGCGCCAACCTTGATTATTCGCTTGAACAACTCCTTGTCTGCAGTCAAGATCACTCGGTCCTGCTCAATTCCTGTCTTTAAAATTTCGTCGTCGGTTGCGTGTACAAGATATATTGTATCAAACCCAAAAATGCGAAGCTTGCG
>DATAAU010000063.1:0-5907 GCA_036259955.1 Nitrososphaera sp.
ATAAGATTCTGATCTAGCCATCTGAAAGCAATACTAAATGCCTTATCTGTTGCAGATATAATGATGTTTAGTATCATCATCATTGCACTCTCTCTATATATCAATAAAGCAGCAATATATCATATAATAACTGCTATGAAGTTCCGTCAAGAACTTTATTTGTAGAACTCATGGATAACCTAACCTTATAATAAAGAAGTCGTCTTCGCCTCATAAAGGAACGAAGGAATCTCTTTTCCCAGGTTTCAACTTCTAGTGAAGGAATTACAAAATTGGATGCTCATGTAATTGTAGGATGGAGACAAGGAATCTAATATCACGAACAGGACCATAGTAGTAGGAAGCTTCTGACATTCTACATAATTCAGATGGTATGAGAACAAATGCGATACAACACGCCCGAACGCCACATCTGCACCTTGAAAAGAGAAGGGCTTACAAGAGAATATGTACTGTTTAAGACTAAACATCATAATAGGAGTAAATCTTATTTAGCTTGAAAATTGGAATGAGAAGATATATTGAGAGATTGCAATATTTATAAAATTCTCCGCAATGGCTATGAAAAAATTATCATAATTCTAAAACCTCGCCCCATGATAGCAGACTGTAAGTATGGGGGCGAGGCACCTGCAAGAGACGACGGACATTAAACGGACATCAAGCCTTTACCTAACATACGTAACGGACGAAGTCGCCTACAGGCTAGAACTATAATGAACAAAAGAATATTTTAATTTTTCCAAGACGCTTCTGATTCCTGCTCAAAACCAAGTCTATAATATACATCATCTCTCCGAGCCAACAATGGCTGTCCTTGTATTAGACTCAAGAACCAGTTTTGGAAGTATCAGTCCCTAGTCGCAAACGGTCTGTAAGGTATTACTTACGCGATTTTGTTCTGCCGTACTACTTGTACTTCCCAGCTTTGCATTTGCGACTGCATAAGGATTCTCTGCGCTGCCCTTTCGCTTTATTTTACTTACAGTCCTTTCAAACTTTTGTTTGCTAACGCCTTTTTTTACTCCTCTTGGCACATCTATCTATAAAAATTATAGCATATTAAAAGAGTTGAAATTTTCTTTATTAGCCATTAGCAGACAAGCAAGGAATATTTGGTTATTGAACATTATCAGATAGAAAAATTGTTCCAAAGTATAGGTATATTGATAGAAGATATTTCAGGCTGCCATCAACAAAGATCCAAAAACAACAAACTAGGAAACTCCACAATTATTTGGTAGATTCTTCTTTTGCAGAGTTTTAAGTGGTCTTGCCATCAGATCTAGTAGTTGCCGATCATTAGTCTTCTGCGTCTCAACAGCAACTCATCCTTTGCCAGACGGAACCCTATCAGCCCCATAAGTATGGTCATAGTTGTAAGCCCTGCCACAGCATACCATTCCATTATAGGGCTCGAACCTCCATCCAAACCAGCCGTGTCTTGTGGATCTTCCATGCAGGATCCATTACAGTAAGACTAGGAGTAGATCCCAGCACATCCCAGCCAATAGAACCATGCATTTTGTTCATTCGAACCATATAACATCAACTAGAATGATTAACTCTGCTCAGAGATGTTTTATAGCTATCACTTCCATGTCATAATAATTAGAATTTATGCACAATATCATAAGCACTTTTGAGTAGTCAAATACAGATATGATAGAGCAGAACAGAACTACGTAGTGTCAGAGGCAAGAGGTCATAACTCTTCAGTCTATTCCATACTACAATTCAAAATTCGGAAACGGCTCAGAGCTAGAAAGCAGTCATCATTACCGTTTCCATAATAACAGCATGTTTTTATTATAACAACCAACAGATAAACGTTAAGAACCAGTTGGCAGGTTTACCTTTATAAATTGACAAAGAATTCTGACGTTGCCAAGGTCATGCGCGACCTTGGATTCCTCACAGAGATTGCTGAAGAGGATCCCAATGTGCAATTTCGAGCTCGCGCCTACTACAGGGCCGCTGATACGATTGCAAGCCTCCCGGAAAACGTTATCGAAATATACAGCAAACATGGAGTGAAAGGTCTCCTAGAGATCCCCTCCGTGGGTAAGGCAATCGCCTTAAAGATTGAAGAATATCTCAAAGGTCACAAGGTACACCACCTAGAAGAATTAAAGGCAAAAGTACCTGTCAGCATAGATGAGATGTATGGCATAGAAGGCATAGGTCCAAAGACGATAAAGATGTTCTACGACAAGTTGATGATAAAGAACTTAGCTGATCTAGAAAAGGCCGCCATCGAAGGCAAACTGAAGACCTTGCCAGGTTTTACAGAGAAAAAAGAACACGATATCATCAAGCAGATTGAGTTTTTCAAGAGAGGTAGAGGTCGCTTCATAATAGGGGAAATCTATCCTCTTGCGAAGCAGATTGAGACGCGTCTTCAAAGTATCTCAGGCGTCATAAATGCGATTGCAGCTGGTTCAATTCGCCGCATGAAAGAGACTATTGGAGATATCGATTATCTAGTGGCATGCAGCGACCCAGAGCAGGTAATAGAGTTTTTTGTCAAAATGCCAGAGGTACAAGATATTCTTGGCAGGGGGCAAGCCAAGGCATTTGTCAAGCTTGCTAGCGGAATCGATGCAGACCTATTAGTGGTGCCTGAAGAGAGCTGGGGATCAGCTCTTCAATATTTCACAGGAAGCAAAGAGCATTCTGTTCAATTGCGTAAGATAGCGATAGCAAAGGGCCTTCGGTTGAATGAGTGGGGAGTATTCAAAGAAGGCAAGCGCGTTGCAGGAGCTACAGAAGAGGAAGTATACAAAACATTAGGCATACAATGGATGCCACCAGAAATACGAGAGAACACAGGAGAGATAGAACTTGGAAGGGAAGGCAAGGTACCCAAACTCGTAGATTATGGAAGCCTGAAAGGAGATCTGCAGGTCCATAGCGAAAATACCGACGGAACTGCAACCATAGAAGAAATGGCTAGGGGTGCTCAGGCATTTGGTCTTGATTATATTGCAATCACGGATCACACGAAGAGCCTGACAATTGCCGGTGGTCTTGAAGAACACGAACTATTAGAGCAGGCAAACAGGATATCTCAACTTAATGATAGGCTAGGCAAAGAATTCCGCATCCTATCTTCAGCAGAAGTAAATATTCTGAAGGATGGCTCCCTTGACATTTCAAACACAGTTCTTGACAAACTTGACATTGTAGGCGCAGCAATACACTCACATTTTAACTTGCCAATTGAAACACAGACAGAACGGCTAATAAAAGCCGCCAATAACCCAAACGTCGACATTTTGTTTCATCCTACAGGAAGGCTCATAAACAGGCGCGCCGGTTACCCTGTCGATATTGACAGAGTAATTGATGTTGCAAAAGACACCAAAACAGTTCTCGAAATTGATGCACACTATGATAGGTTAGATCTGAAAGATGAACATGTAAAAAGAGCAATAAAAGATGGAGTAAAGCTAGTCATAGACTCAGATGCACATCATCCTATACATTACTCTTTTCTTACATTTGGAGTTGCGCAGGCAAGACGCGGCTGGGCAATGCAATCAGATATCCTTAATACCCTGTCGGCTGACAAGTTGCTCAACGCATTAAAGTAAATCATATATCATGTATATGGAGATACCTTATCCCTGTGCGCACTACCTTTGAACGCGATGAGTTAAGAGCCAGGAGAATATACCTGGGTGTTTTTTACTTTTGTGCATTTGTTATGGCATCAGTAACTTTCTATGCCATCTATGTAAGCCTAGGAGAGTATCTACAGACAGGCAGGGTCATAATAGGAGAGGTATTGGTGGAAACAGAGTTCCCATTTAAAGGTCTGGCCAAGCTCACCACCTATTTGATGATAGTATCGGTGGTTGGATGGTATTGTGTGGTCAAATTGGGTGGCAAAAAGGTGAAAAGTATTCCTCAATGGCTCAAAACTATTCTTCAGTTGATGGTACTTGTATTTGCAGTTGTGGCTCTCTATGAATTTGTCTACAACTTTATTGTATGGAACTCACTGATTACTGCAGATGCAATGAGGGGAGTAATGAGATTTGATGATCTTAGTGTAGAATATCCAAACCCTGAAATTCCTTGGAACTTAGTATTTGCGACCAAGATGACGCTTGCTGCATTCTTGATCTCAGCCCACTGCTTTTATACGATGTCTAAGCCTGAAAAGAAGTCAGAATAGTCATCATATTCGTTCTGACTCAGGCTTGTTTTCTCAAGTTCTGCGTATATGGTGCTTCGACCCCGATAGATGGTACGCTTTTGTCAACTTTCGCTCATATTAGTTTCTTTTATTTTATATCCCGTAATTGGAGAGATGGCGGCATATAGTATATGTGCATATAATATCATAAATCACCTCAGCAATATTGTGCTAAATCTAGGACATAGACAATCACTTATCATCCCTCTCCATAGGCGATCCAAAAAAAAGTGATTTACAATGAGAGTATTGCGCATTTATCGTTCTTGGGTCATAGGTCTTATCAATATCTCATTTACATTTACATGATGTGGGGCCTCTACTGCAAACATAATGGCATTTGCGATATCTTCGGCCTGCAGTGCTTCCATCTGCTTTGTCCTTTCAACATATTTTTCCAATGCCTTGTCGGTTATGGCTTCCATAAGTTCTGTAGCCACAACACCTGGCTCAATACACGTAACTCGTATGTTAGACCTCTGACTGAACTCCTGTCTAAGACCTTCGCTAAAGGCAGTAACAGCATGTTTTGTAGCACAGTAGACGCTCCCCGAGGGATAAACAACCCTTCCAGCCATAGAGGAAATGTTCACTATATGTCCCGACTTGTTGTTTAACATAGTTGTGATCACTGCAGCAGTGCAGTAAAACACTCCTCTGATGTTAACGTCTATCATTTTGTCCCACTCCTCGACCTTGAGATTCTTGAAAAAGCTTAGGGGCTGGAGACCAGCATTATTAACAAGGATATCAACGGTGCCCCACTTTTTCAGGACAGCATCAGCGAATGCATCACATTCTGACTTTATTGTGACATCAAGTTTTTGAATAAAAACTTCTCCTCCATTTTTGGAGATCTCGCTTTGCAATGACTCCAATCTGTCCATACGCCTTGCGCCTGCCGCCACTTTTGCACCAACTCTAGATAATGCCAAGGCAGTAGCATAGCCTATGCCACTGCTTGCTCCTGTAACTATTGCAACTTTATCTTTTATCATCTACCATAATCATTCATTCAATCAGTTTTTTATATGTTGTAACATGTTTTGCCAATAACCGTTAAGTTTAAGTATTTTGCTATTACTTTTAGAACCTGTGAATTAATGAGCCTCCTCGATGACAGTGATGAGCTGGCATATCTCTGGACGAAGGTAAAATTTATCCAAAAGTATATGAACAAACATGATTGCAGCTATGAAGTAGCCGAGCATGAGTTTCACATCTGGATTGAAGGTTTAATGGATAGCAGGATTGAGCGCGCAAATAAGATGCTAAACTCGCATTAGGCATTCTGCGGCGGTTGCTCGATCTTTTGCTTCTTTGCCATGAACAGCAATAGCACACCAAACATTCCAAGTACTATTGCTAGCCCCTGCGCGCCACCATTTGGAACTGCAAAAACATATACAATGGCAAAAACTAGGCAAGTTAATGCCTGCAGAAGATATGATTTTGCAGCGTGCATCTTGGTCTTTTTTGCGACATATCCTATCACGAAGAAAGTGGCTGCAGGATATATAGTAAGAAGAATGAACTGATCAATATCAATGCCAAGGTGAACCATTGACAATCATTTTAAGTCAATGTTAAATAAGAATTTTTAGTCTTGATTAAGAGCAGCGTGATTTTTGATCATAGTTCGTCGGGCAAATTACATCACGCTATTTACTTGAATCCTATTCAATCATCAATCAGGGTTTCTT
>DATAAU010000064.1:0-28694 GCA_036259955.1 Nitrososphaera sp.
AATTGAGGTACTGACTATTGCTTTACCCAGGCCTAATGCCTCCAATATCTTTACTTTCACTCCTCCTCCTATCCGTAGAGGACAAACGACGACATCCGCATTTTTATAGAAGGGAATTAGAGAAGGTACGCGGCCTGTAACCTCAATTTGGCTATTCGATGTCAAAGAGTATATTTCTTGAGGCGGGCCGTTTCCCACAAGAACTAATCGTATATCCGGCACATCTTTTAAGATGAGCGGAAAGATTTCCCTTGAGAAATACAGTGCCGCATCGACATTCGGCTCATATGCAAAGTTACCGACAAACAGGATAGTAGGACAGCGACCAGGAGAATCGCTCATAGTGGAATGCTCAGAGTCATTTGACAATAGTGTTATTATATCACCTAGCTCTTTTTGATGGTCACTGCCATTTGGTATCATTCTGACATGAATGTTAGGTTCTAATCGTTCCATGGTGATCTTATCTTCATTAGTAAGTGTAACACATACTGTTGCTCGCTTCCACATCGACTGCTCCCATTTCAAAATTTTAATATGCTCAAACCAAAAGTAATTTTTTTCTTCTTGAGTCATCGCTACCTTGAAGCGTTGCAGAGCCAACAAGTATTCTATATTGTGTTCTACTAAAAGAATAGGAATGCCACACCATGTGGGAACATGTTGTAGAAGGTAGTATCCTTCCACATGCACAATGTCAAAAGATCGGTTCTTTAATAGATGTGAAATGTAGGAATCAGCTTCCTCAGATACATGCTTTTTCATTTGATGAGGATAAGATGCATATTGTTTTTGATTGTTGGCTGGTGTAACCGCTTCAAAGAGGTTCACACTTTTGCAATACTGTCGCAACTCATTGACATATGTGCTGTCTGTTCGCCATGATTTTGTTATAGAGCATAGATATATTTCAAAATCTTTTGATAGTCTAGATATCAACTCAAATTCACGCCTCCTGCCACCGCTAAAAGGAGGATATGGCAGATGGGCGGTCAAAAATAGGATTCTCATTAAGAGCAGAAGAATTCCTGTATCATGGTGAATATATTTTTTTGATAATGTGAATGCTCAGAATACGGTTCATGCCCTTGTAGTGAATAGAATGGAACTAATTGTGTCTTAGTTTAATCCACACTAATCTTATTTTCATCTGTAAAACAATGAATAATTAATAAGACAACATGCAAGCTATCCTTGCATTGACGGAGTATTCTATAGGGTAAGACAAAAACTTTCTTTATTTGACTAAAGCCTAAATATTTGCAGAATTAGTCATTGGAGTACGTATTCGCCTATGAAAGTATAAAGCCAATGCTCATAGAATCCGGGCCCGTGAATTTTGTGGATCTCTCTCTTTTCAAAGAGATGTCATAAAAAACTGTGACATCTCTTAGTTGCATAGTCATCAAGATTCTCGGTAGTGTTAATTAATACACCTTGTGCTTTCTTGCAGTACTTGTATAGAAAAAAGTCCGTACATATCATATACATATATTCAACGAAGAAACATAATAATAATCATTTAAATGGCTGCAATGTCCAGAAAAGAAATTAAGAAGTTCCTCATGCAAGGAACATTTACCGGAAAACTTGCTACAACTAAAAAGGATGGAAACTCACATATCGTTCCAATCTGGTTCGTATTAGACGGCAATAATAATAATAATAATAATAGCGGTAGAGTGGGTGAAAAAGAAAAAGATGTCTACGATGACATCATCTTCACTACAAATAGCGAATCAGTTAAAGCAAGAAATATTCAACGCGCAATAGAGTAAGTATTTGCGTAGATGATCAAACACCCCTTTTTTCCTATGTAGTAATCTATGGGGTTGCAAGAATACAGCATTGCGAACGGACTAAGCTTTTCAAATTTGCAACCAAAATAGCGCAACGCTATATGGGAAAAGAAGTTGCAGAACTTTATGGAAAAAGAAATAGCACTGAGGGCGAGGTGCTTGTGCGTATAAGGCCCACAAGGATAATTGCAGAGAAAGATATAGCGGGTTGGGGCTAATCAGTATCATCTGAAATAGGAATCATGGTTGGCTGTTATTATAATAACTGCGTTGAAAGAATAGCCACGCAACCTATTCCCAAACTCTTCGATTTTTTCAGGTCTTCCAATCATGGTGAAATCTCCTGCATGAACAAGAGTTCGCCCTCGGATTATGTTAAGCGACTATACATTTCATGTGTATTTGAGCAAAGGACAAGCCTTTTGGACATGATGGATACCTATCGAATAAAGTGCTCAGCTGTGGTACATTCCTTCACATTTTGACTTATCGGATTATACTCTCTTGAAGTAATGCATATTTCTGACTTGGGAGAAAAGGTAATTTTCATATTTTTGTGTTTTCTCTAATGTGTGAATAGATATATTGTCCAAAAGTAATGCTATATCTGATTTGTCCAAAAACTGCTCTGCACATTCCAACACTGGGTATAATTTCGCACTATGATCATCAAATCCTTCAAATTATCGAGGATTCAAATTTTTTACTGTGATACAGCATTTAGTTGTAATTCAAAGTTCATGCATACCCATATGCTTCATCCCGATGGAATCATGCTGATCCTTTATCCTGGTGGTTCTACAAATCATGTGCTGTAGCATCAAGAGGTTGCCTTGCTCTAATCTTTGCATGGGTACAGCACATACCCTTGAATGATGCCCTCCGTAAAGTTTAATCCTTTGTGGAAATATACCTCGTTTAATCACATTAAATGCAACAGGGTCAGATAGCATCTCATAGTTTCGAAAGCAAGGTGCTAAAGTCAAATCCCCTCGGCGACCCCTATGTTAGAGATATAATAGTATATCTGCCACCAGGATACTCCCGGAGTAATAATAAAGGGTATACTGCTATAATTTATCTAGCTGCTTTTGGCAGTTTTGGTAAGGCAGTTCTTAATCTTGATCCCTTTAGTGAAACAATAGAAGCAAGAATGAATCGATTAGTTTCAGAAAAGAAATGTAGTCCCATGATCCTCGTCCTCGTAGATTGTTTTACTAAGTTTGGGGGCAGCCAATACATCAATTCAACAGCAACCGGGATGTACGAAGACTATATCACTAACGAAATCGTTGAGTTCGTTGACGAGAACTATAATATATCAAATCATGCAGTAATGGGACACTCCTCGGGAGGATATGGTGCATTAGTACTAGGAATGCGTCATCCTGACGTCTTTCAAGCAATAGCGGATCATTCGGGAGATTCCGCCTTTGAGTATTGCTATCTTCCAGACTTTCCTAAAGCTCTTGAAGTATACAGAAGGTCGGGCGGAGACCATAGTGACCCGAAGAAATGGTTTGAGGATTTTTGGCAGAAACCAAATAAATATCAGGATCGAGATGATATGACTGCGCTTAACATAATGGGAATGGCAGCTCATTATTCACCCAACCCTCAGTCCCCCTATTTAGGATGTGATTTTCCATTCGACCTCGAGACCGGCGAGATAAATCAAGAGGTTTGGAATCGCTGGACCTCATCGGATCCTACAAGGATGGTGGCAAATTATCAAGATAATCTGAAGAAAATGAAATTAATTTACATTGACTGTGGAACGAGAGATGAGTTCAATATTCACTTGGGCTGTAGAATTCTTCATTCGAAACTCCAAAAAATGGGAATCAGGCATTTTTATCAAGAATTTCTAGGCGGCCATAGCAAAGTCAGTCATAGATATGATGTTTCTCTTCCAATGATATCTAGAGAGCTCAACACATAAACGAGGATTATCATAGATCGATCAGAGACTTGGTTGAAGATTTGAAGATTTAATGTGACTATCTTATGGATCGGTCTAGAGGCAGTGACAAAAAATAGAACCCCTGTTGGTATGCTAATAGTAGAAGAACAGATTCATCCTATTGGCATACAATAATCCAAAACGATATACTTTTGATGTAGCTATAGTCAGTCTTTGAAGTAAATCTAAAGAGAGTTCTAGGATTACTTCAGATATATAGAGAGGTATTCATGCTTCCTAACACGCTGCATCATAAGAAAAGAAAGACTTCTGCTAATCTTGTCGGTAATACATATATCGTCGTCTTTTGATTGACGTTCGTGGCAAAAGTACAACATTATAGAGGTCTTGGTACAAATCTTGAAAACTTGTACAATAGCATAAAAACTGAGCTTGAAAATGAGAAAAATTTGCAAATAGTGTCGGAGTATAAAGGGGAGCTGAATGATATTCCGTTGAGAAGTATTGTTGCCGTCAATAAATCATTGAAGGTGTTTGCCGGCTCTTTACGTGAGATTCACGTATCTATAACAGGCAGTCCTGATGATTATGCAGTAGAGGTTGCCTCTGGAGCTTGGTTTGGGAGTATATTATTCCCCGGAGCTGTAGGATTGATTGTAGGGGGCCCCATCGGGTTAGCTGGTGGAGCTGCGATTGGAGGAATAATCGCATATGAATTTGAAAGGTCTATGTGGAAGAAGATACTTGACGTGGTAAAAAGAGAAAGCAAAGTCCAACCTACAATCGAATCTATTGACCATTATTATTCAACCATCGCATAATTTCTTTGCATGCACACAATATGATATGCAAAAGCCTTCCGTAATATGGACGAATACCTCTTGACTACTAAGAATCACTTTATCGCACTATTCTGGAACATTACTAGCCTCTCGCAAGAGCTAAGAATGAGCTTGCAGATCTGTTAAAAGCCAACTTTTGAGGGTTAATCCTAGCATATACTCTAAGTAGAACTTGATTTTTTTGTAAAGATGCGGAAGCGGAAGTGCCCCCGTGGACAACGGTGAAAGAGAATAACCGTAGAACCTCGTATTTCTTTAAAGAGTTTGACTTAATAGTCATTTTCTGTATACATTCTATTCCAAGAGCGAGGCGTATGATTGATAAAAAAGCGAGGACTACATGGAAAGCCAAAAACACAGGCCTTTGGGCGTTACAATAATTGCAATATTGCTGATATTGGGAGGACTGGTATGGCTTGTAAGCGGATTAATTCTTCTAATAATCTTAGTCGGTATCGTATTCCTAGCATTAGGTATTGCCTATTTCATTATGGCTTATGGTTTGTTGAAAGGCAGGGGTTGGGCATGGACTATCAGCTTAATATTAGCCGGCATAGGCATTATAACGGGTATATACCATATTACTCAGAACAACCTTGGAGGGGCAATAGTTAGCTTTATCATAAATGGAGTGATTATTTACTATCTATATAGACCAAATGTCAAAGCATTCTTCGGTAAGTAAACGATATCCCACGTTTCACAGTTAACGGAAGCAGAATTTGGGTGGCTTTATTATATGGACTTTACACACCAATAAGGTATCTGCGCGCATAGGTCGCAACATATAATACCGAAAGAATCCTTGAAGATCCCTCGTAATATAGATAGGTATTATGATGTCAAGTAATACACAGCAAGAGTGACACTATGATAAAATTTTATTCAATGCTGCAGAAAAACATCTTGGAAAGCACCTGCTGCAGCAGGCTGTTTGATGATTTTTGATGAGATTAAAATCGATTTAATAAAAATATCTTACTCATATAAAGAATTTCAATACCTGACTGAGAGGCTTGTAGCCTGGCCAGGAAGGACAATTATACATTTTTTTCTTGGCATCTGAAATGCCTGTGCCTTCTTGGTGCATTGTACATGAGTACTGTGTAATTCTTGTAAGAGCGCTATGAGCGCTTGATTAGGTCACTGTTTTTAGAGAAACATTGATCAAGTTGTTATTGTTTCTGCGATTTGATTCTTTTAATACTCTGCGCCTATATGGCTGAGTCCATGATAAAGCAAAATAAAGCTGTTGTTTCTCGTTATAATGGATGCCAGTTAGTACAAAGATAGTTACTGTCATTTCCAAAGGTGAAAATGAGATGATTGACATTACGCGCCAAACTGCTGAAGCTATCGGCTCAAGCAAACTTCAGGACGGTGTTGTTGTAATTTTCGTATCAGGCTCAACGGCAGCAGTTACAACAATAGAATATGAACCGGGTCTTCAAAAAGATTTTCCAAAAATGCTTGCTAGATTAGCACCGAGTGACATAGAATATGAGCATGACAATAGATGGCACGACGGAAATGGACATTCGCATGTACGTGCGTCGCTGATAGGACCAAGTCTTACTATCCCATTCAAAAACGGAAAATTGATGCTTGGGGTTTGGCAGCAAATAGTGGTGGTCGAGATGGATAATAGAGGAAGGGAGCGCAACATTGTATTGCAAATGATTGGAGAACAATAGCAAATTAACAATGGGATCTTATTCTGCACTGAATCTTTGTGGCTGGTAAGGCAATGGTTAGGTGCTATTACTCTGTATTTTTCATATGATAACACACAACAGGAAATTTCATAACATAAAGTTAATGAATTTGAAGGAGAGTGAATACTGCAAGTACTAAATGCTGGTTGATCTTGATAGTCTGGGCATTTTATTAAGTACGATAGTTGTATCGGTGGGTGCAACTATGCTTATTCTCTTCCTAATGAAATTAATAGGCGAAAAGTATAGTCGAAGAAAATATCGCTAACACTCGCATATCTTATTCGATTCTTCTTTATATTATATATCAGGACTAAATCCTACCAAAAATTCTAAGCTAGCCAAAAAACATCTTTCCACTATTCCTGCTGGATGTTACCTTTATCATCTCGGCCAATTCTTTGCTCTATCTCCTGTAATATTCTGTGGATTTCTCTTATCTCTTCCATAATCTCCTGTTGCGTCAAGGGTATTTGCGACTCTCGCTGGACCTGTTGGTATGCTTCCTCAGACTTCCTAACTATTACTGAGATAAACAGGTTAATGACTATGAAAGTTCCAATCAAAATAAAGCTTGCAAAGTATAGCCAGTATATGGGCCCTAGATTCAAAATTATCGGCTCCATTACATCCACCCATCCTTCCAAGGTGATGATTTGGAATAGTGTAGTCGCTGAGATCGGAAAAGATGACCAGTGCTGTGGATCGACGTTTCTAAAAAGATGGTATCCTACAATTGCGTAGATGAAGAATAAAATTGAAAGCAAGATCAAAATGTTGAAGATACTTGGTATCGAGTGTATAAGCGTAGAAACAATAGCTCGCAATTCTGTCGATTTCGTTATGAGCCTGGTTATTCTCAAAAGTCTGACTAGCCTTGCTACTGTTGAGAATTGACCTGCAACTGGCAAAAGGGAGAGTATGATGATTGCGAAATCAAAGCAATTCCAACCGTCCTTGAAATAGCTTTGCGGCCTTGGATAGTGTGCGGTGAGCCTTAATGCTGCCTCAACTATGAAAACTCCAATAACGATATTTTGAGTCAGGAAAAATAATTCGGTTTCTACTATCTCCCACTCTCCACCAGAGGAATACAATTCCGGTGTTGCTTCGAGAGCAAGAACTAGTGCTTGGAGAAGGATAACGCTTGTTATTACCCAGTCGAATGTCTTGTTCGCTACGACAACTTGTGCAAATTTAACGAGACTATTTGTTGATCTGGTGGATTTCCCAGAAAGATAGGATGGCGAGCTTTCTTTTTCTTCCATGAATTATTTAAGCACACACCTTTTTCATGTGCACCTTTTAAAAATTATGCCATTGCTATGAGCTGTCAAAGATCTTCATGAATTATTCTTACAATTTTCCCTTGGGATGGAAGAATCTATCTTTGTGAAGTTGGTCATATACCTCCAATTATCAGATTCTCTTAACGATTGGGCATATCTTTTTTTGGTATATACTACCTCGATTGAGGACAAAAGATGCAGCTTTTTTAAAGTACTTATTGAAAGTGTCTTTCTTCAGTACCTCGATAATCTTTTGAAGAAGAAGATGCACTTCTACCTCTATCCACCTCGCTCTTTTGTTGTCTCGACAGAGATATGCGAAGATATAGTATAGCTAATAATTAACAGTGCACCTCAGCCATGTTTTTAGGATTAAATACCTAAACGAAGAAGAAATTGCGTTCAACTTCTGTATCTTTGAATGCTTCATCTGATGGATTTTTTTATGAAATTAATTATATCTTCGATTCTTTGATCAATAATATAATTTCTTAAATGGTGTAAAGGAGAATTTAGATCATAAACATGAAATTATGACGGATAATGGATATTAGCTGAACCTTTTTATAATATTTGCAAACAATCTATGATAAATTGAAAAATACTTCCTTCACGATATATTAGTATGAACCGAGCAAATTTGTCATCGGTCTTCCAAAGACCTATTTTAGCAGGGGCAAAGTATGGTTCGATTGCTGGTGTTATTGCTACCTGGTCTATTTCTACCGCCATAGCTGCCTCCGAGTTAGAACTGGGTTTACCAATAAGCACATTTTACACGGTCATTGGAATCAGTCTCGGCTCAAATGATCTTATCACTTCTGCTTATCTAGGATTTGCATTGCATCTTGCCACTGGAACTATTCTTGGCGCTATTATTGGCGCCTTAGTTGTAAAAATAGAAGCTAGAAAAAATATTACAAACGTCTTTAGACCCTCTAGATCCATCCTGATGGGAGTAGCAACAGGCGTCCTCGTGTGGCTCATTCTATTTCTTCCAGTTAGTGTAATACTTATTCAACCTTCGATTGGCAGTATTGCTCAGATTCTAGGGTCAGGCCAGGAGGACGCTATGTTGTCAGTATTTGATGCTAATAGCCTTGGCCGATCATTCATGGGCATAGTCATGAGCGCAATTGCATTTCATGTTATATGGGGGGCAATATTTGGATTCATAATTAGCTCATTTTTGAGAATCAAGTCTCACTCGTCATTGTTATCTGCATCTTCTCCTTCTACTAAACAAAATTATCAATTCCCCCGATCATCGTTAAGCATTGTATATTTTGGATTGGTGGCCGGTTTGATTTCCTCACTTGCTATATCTGGCCTGATATTGCTGGTAGAGAAAATCAACTCTCTTCCTGTCGGAACCTTCTATTACGTACTAGTATCCGCACTAACAAACTCTTACAACAGCAACACCGAAGGCGTAGTCATAACTGGGTTAGCATTGCACTTAGCAGCAGGCAGTTTTCTTGGGTTTATAATCTCCATACCATTTGTTCTACTGAGAAAAGTCCATGAAAATGACACCATTGAAAAAGCATCTTTCATGCAAAAATATAGCTCTGTTTACGGAATAACATTTGGCTTTGGTCTTTGGCTTCTGATCTTTTTGCCGATTACTTTTATGATAGTGATTCCTCTTTTGGAGTCTTTTGAGTTACAAGATATTATAATAAGACAACGTGTACCTACCGGCCAGGTTGCTGAGACCACATTCTATGGATTATTGTCTATGATGGATAGAATAATCTACGGAGCCCTAGCCTTCAACATTTTTTATGGTCTTTTGACGGCTATTTTGCTTCAATCCTTCTCTGAGAAGTATTCAGTGATTAACATTAGAAACCAAAGACAAAATGAGGCAGATCTGATTAGAGGACCGGACAGTAATAATAACTCACGTTAGAAGAATTTGTTTTTCTGTCGAAAGCGGGGTGATGTTATCTAGGCTTACGACAAGTCCGGCTGGTGGTTGAACGTCTAGCATACAGAATATATTCGAATGTGAACATAAAATTGAAAGTTGAGCATTATTAATTTGGGAACGTATGCCTAGATTACGAGTGTTACTCTACCGGCTTATTATGCTCAGCATGACTCTAAGATATATACATTTATTACTTGACTTGGATATATTATACCAAGAGGTTAGGATAATCTTACGCCATCTTTAACAAACAACATGGCGCGTTTTCCTAGGAGGAGAGATTGTAAACTTGTCTGGAAAGCGAAATAGTACAAGACATACAAGCAACGCATCCCTAGGCAGCGCAAATAATAATCTCGACGAGGGTGTAACTACATTTGGTTTATGGCTAAATGCTGAAGACAAAAAATCTACTGAAACTCCAGTCATCCTGAAAGAATTCGCAGAGGGTAAAAGAGTCGTATTGCAAGACAATATTTTGCAAAAAGACGTAATAGTAACCATATTGGAGG
The DNA here is from genome assembly GCA_036259955.1 of Nitrososphaera sp. GTDB lineage: Archaea > Thermoproteota > Nitrososphaeria > Nitrososphaerales > Nitrososphaeraceae > Nitrososphaera. The sequence goes on from DATAAU010000064.1 coordinate 10,018, forward strand.
GAATTCCATTTTGCAATGAATGCAAATCCAATGATTGCGCGCATGTTGGATTTACAATATGCGCTATACAACTGTCAAACAAGTCAAAAATCGAATAGGTCTATGGTCTTGAAATATTTATCTAATCATTAGATTCTTCTTATCCTAATTAGACTGAGGCCACATCCTTATCTCTCTACCATATCTGCACATGACGATGACTTACAAAACCTAGAGAATGTAGATAGATATATAGTGGTTGGCCATCGCAAAGAAAAGCGATGGACGTATGACTGAGATTATAGCAACACAAGGTAATCCAAGATTATGCGATTATAATGGTTCTTGCATTCATTGCAGGTGTGTTGTTTGTGCGTTCAAAGACTATAGCCCAAGTTTGTAGACTTTGTAAGTAAGACAAATCAGGTTAATCTATTAGTTGTAGCAATTTCGGGAGTGGCATTTGGTTTGTCTTTTATCGCAAATCGGCTTGTTATATCAGTTTCAACTGGGGCGTTCTTTGCGGTGTACTTGTGGCAGAATCCAAAAGCCAAGCAACTGCCAGAGTTCTAACATCTCCACTCAAAGACATATTTGCAGCACTTTTCTTCGTATCGGTTGGTGCACCGATGGACATTTCTCAAGTGCCATTGTTTATTGTTCCTGCATTGGTCTTTGTGATTACTTCCTTTGCTGCGAGATTTATCACAGTTTACCGATCTTCAAAATCTCAGGTTAAGTAACAAAACATCAATACATACTGCATTTGATTCTTCTGCATCTGGAGGCGCGCTTGCTTTGCTAACTGCAAAAGGGGAAGCTGATGTAGGTGCAACAAGTGCTGTTGTTTTTTCGATGGTGGGAACCATGACTATCATTACGTCATTTTTATCTCCATATATTGTCAAGTTTGGATTGAAGATTGGTGACAAATTTGGACTAGAGCTTGACGAGCAGAAGAGGGCAGATGAGCAGGGAAGCCTAGAAAGGTAGATGAATCGTAGAGTCGCAAGTTTTGGTAGATTCTTGGAAATTTCTATGTGAAATGAACACACAAGAACCATTCGGGAAATAGCTATACTTCAAATATTTTTTACAACCTATATCTAATATTTTGAAAAAAATTGAGAAAGAATAATGTCAGATCAAGAGAATAATGCACATGGCTGATCAATCTCTGACCGTATCTTGTGGAATGTTTATTAAAAGATAAAATATGGACACTTTATATATGCGTGATTCCTGCCTCTAAGAGGAAAGAGAACTGATGACTACTTTCACTTCCTGTATCGCTGCCATATTTGCTTTTTTAATAGTTTTTGTAATCTTGGTATCAATCCCAAATATCCAATTTTCTGATGCAAGTACCGCATGCGTAACCTACCAGAGTGGTGTGAATACTATCATCATAGGATGTGATGCCTCATTTTCAGATGTAGTCCAAGCCATTAATGACCCTCAGATACTTTCGCAAGAAGAAGTTGGCGTGTACCTCCTAAATGCTAACTTACAAGTAGCTGATGGTGTCAGCTTTGAAATGACTTCAAATGGTGATGGTCTGCAATATCTAAAACTTGCTGGTGAAAACGGAATAATAGTTTACGGAAAAATACTGATCGATGGAGTAAAAATTACGTCATGGGATATTTCTGAGGAAGATGTTATTCCGCAGGACATGAACGGTACGATTCGACGCGGCTATGTACAATTCGCTGCGAGTGAAGGAGCTCAAATACTAAATTCGGAATTTGGATATCTTGGAGATGTTGAACCAGGAAGAAGAGGGTTTGACCTCTTTGGAGGTGGAGGACCTTCACATGATATGGTGATTAGAGGTAGCAAATTCCATGATATGTGGATGGCATTTTATTCTAATGGAGCATATAACATTGTGATTGACGATAATGAGTATTTCAATAACATCAAATACGCTTTAGACCCTCATACTGGAACCTATAATATGAATATTACAAATAATTGGGTTCACCACAATATAGACGCGATAATTTGTTCAGATGATTGCTATAATATTTTGATAGAAGGAAATTTGGCTCAGGACAATTCAAGATCCGGGATATTCCTATCAAGAAATATGACTGATTCAGTTGTAAGAAACAATCATGTCATAAATGCGCGTACCGGAATACTGATATCAGAATCACCAAACAACCAGATTTATAACAATACGATTGAAGGAGCAACTGATGAAGCAATACTCTTGCTTACTCCTGATGTACCAGATGATGGCGTAACGGAAGGTAACATGATCTATGATAATGTGATATCCGACTCTGAAAACGGCATTCGCGCAGCAAGAAGTCACGATAATATTATAGAAAATACTACTTTCTCTAACATAACAGCAAGTGAGTATGTAGTAGCGGGGACTTCAAGTTTAATGATAAGAGGGCAAGACTTTGACGAGGTCCTAATATCAGGAGGCGGCCCTGCAACGCAGAATCAAGTACAAATTGTAGATTCAGGAATGATAGAGGTGGAACGGGAAACCGATGACAGTGGCGATGAAGAGGATGGAGGCGGCGATGATGAGGATGACGAGGATGACGAGGATGAGGAAATGTCATACAATACAGACATCGAACCGTTTACCGCAACACTGAGCGATGACGATACTATCACCATAAACTCATAGACTGAATGTAGAATTTTTTTCTCCTTCTCTATCTTTCATCTTCTTTTCGGGCTTTGTTTAGATACTTGCATCTATTCTTTCTCTTCATTTTCCATATCGGTTCAAGAGTTGTGACATATATGCAAAAGCAAAACCATACCTATCTAATCTTAAGTTTCTAACGTCCGTGGAATTTCTCTACAAAAGTATTGTTAAGGCAAAATGACTATTAAGAGCGAGGAAAACTTAACAAAACAGAGCAGATAGTCAATAATCGGTTGCTCTCCTGTCGAATGGATTGATGATATTTCTTTTTTCTTTTTGATCAACATGATATATCCCATACTCACCTTTTACACCGATAAGCATCTCATTGGTAGGGGTAAATGTGTACTCGTCTAATGTCTTTACTATCTCAAAGAGGGTCTCTCCGATAACTAGCCCATTTGGTCTTGCTTTGGAGTTAATTTTTGCGCAAATATTCATCGCTGAACCAAAAAGATCCTCGCTCTGAGAAGATACCGATTTAGCGACTGAAACCTGGCCATAATCTGCACTTATCCTGTAATTGATTGGGGGTAATTTTTCACTGAGCATTTTAGCGTTGAGAGTAATGCTTGCCATTCCCATTGTGAGGCAGCAGTCCAACACATTCTTAAATTTCGAAACATTATTTGGCTCGCTAGTATCACTGAAGTAACAGATAAGGGCATCCCCTGCATTCTTCACTATCTTTGCTCCAAAATTCCTTGCGATAAGTGCAATTGCATTGAGGAAAAGCTCATAGTATCTGCTCAATTGAGTTGGAGTAAGGTCGGATGATATCTTCGTAGAGCCTATAATGTCTATAAAGCATACACAGTAGTTGTGCACTTCTCCTGAAAACGAAATCTCCCTCGTTTCAACATTCCAGTCCAACTTTGCTCTAGTTGACATTCCTACCAGAGGAAATACCGCAAATCTAATGTGGTCATCGTCATAGTGATCATCAACAAGTCCCGATCTCGTTTCATCTTTTTCTATTGACAAAAGTATGTGTAAATGTGAAAAATTAGTCGCCAATTCTTGTATCTTTTCTCGAGTTTCAGTCGATAAGTACACAAGATTTTTTTGAAGCCTCTTGGCAAATTCTCTTGAGAAAACGCTGTCTTTGCCAATAGTATCAATAATCCTAGACTGTTTTTCTTCATCTAAGGAAGTAAATTTTTCTGCAAGTCCTTCTCCCAAAACTCTGCCGTATTCGGAACTGGACTGAGCATATTCAAGCATTCCAAGTGCCTCTGCAAGGTTTAGGTATGTGAAACTCTCCGTAACTCCTCTAGCAGCCCCTCTTGTCAGACTCGCAGAACCTGTCATCTTTTGCATAATATCTTCAAGCACCCTGCTACCTGTTGAGGGTAAATTGTGGCCCAGACCTTCTCCAAGACCTGCGAGAAAATCGTGTTCGCTATTTCTCATTATCTCCAAGAACTCGATTTTTCTATTACTATCAAAAAGCGGGAATATGTGCCCGATACCAAAACCAAAATTTTTCGCAAAAGACGCGTCTCCTCCTTGCACTGTTGACGTCCAAGACAAGGTTTCAATTAATAGATCCTTTGAAAGACTTACAGTGCTGCTTCCCAGACCTATCGCAAATCCTTTCATAAATCTACTGCTATTGATGAAGGAGGTCGCTTCCTCAAAAGACCGCTTGTCTAAATATACTCGTATCTTACCAATCCCAATACCAAAACCGAGGTCAAAACTACCAAGCCTTGTATACGAAGATAACCAATCTTTTGTATGTCGAGACAAGTACGGAAACACATACCCGCACCCTTCACCAAGACCTAAAGCTAGAAGTGGATTGTTTTCAGCTAGAGCAAATATTTTGGAAGTCATTGGTTCGGATAAATACAAAATATGCGATGCAAATCCAATACCTAGACCGAATGATAGCTGTTCGCTATGGGTGAGATGAGCATATATATCCTGTTTCACCTGATCATTAAAGTACGTAAATCTCGATCCAAGACCGATGCCAAGACCCTTTGAATATGCTGCATCTCCATATGCGTAAGACATCATCAATTTCTTCTGGGGCTCTGTAAGATAGTTGTAAATCGTACCAATACCCTCACCAAATCCGAGTGCAAAATTTACATCTTCTTCCGACATGCGCAATATTTCTAAACGCACATCTTCTGAAAGATACAAGTACGCCCTTCCCATACCGATGCCAAGACCCCTACTGAAGACTGGATCGATTTTTTTAAGATGCCTGTAGGGATCATTCTTTAATTGATTTTGAGAATAGGAATAAATGAATCCAAGACCTATCCCAAGCCCCTTTGACATTTGCGGTGAAATCGTTGCTAATTTGAGGAATTGATGCTTACTTGCTTCATCTTGGTTGGTCCACAGAAATTGAGCTACACCTTCTCCAAATCCGTCAGAAAAAGCTGGATCCCGAGAAAGACCGTTCAGCAATCGCTCTCTTTCATTCCTAGGCAAGTGATTCATGATTCTTGGCAATCCAAAACCTACCCCTCTTGCAAATTCATCTCTTGTTTTCATTCTTTCAATTACAAAACTTCTGCTATCCTGACTATTGTAACGCCAAGCCCAGGCACAACCAACTCCAAGGCCCATGTCAAACTCGCTATTTGCATCAGCAAAGGAAATTACATCATCGAAGAACGTAGGTTTGAGATAATCGATGTGAGAGCCAAGCCCAAAGCCAAGCCCTCGTGCAAAATCATTATTTGAACTTGCAAAGGCCACAACTCGTTTCCTTAGTGAGTCACCCAGATATTGCCAGGTAAACCCAAGCCCGTATCCCAAGCCGATAGCAAAAGCGTTAGTGGATGTCGCTTTTTCCAGAAGCTTCTCTTGGGCATCTAAAGGAAGATGTTTTAACACAAGGCCGATACCTGAGCCAAATCCCTCGTCTAGTTTAATATTGTTCTTTAGCAAGGTCTCTAGTTTTGATTGAAATTCCTCTGAGAGGTAAAAATAACTGGTTCCAAACCCAAGTCCAAGGCCGTGGGAGATCTCTCCATTACTATCCAACAATGCGAATAGGTCCCTAGGACAGGACTCCTTGTGAAAATATGCAGCGTATATCCCGGCCCCAAAAGCAAACTCACCGTCTTTCTCTGCTCTGTTGAGCACAAACTCCCGAAGTTGTTCTGGAAGGTTGTAATAACTTACTGCCAAGCCCATTCCAAAACCGACATCAAGTTCTGAGTTATTGTCTGCAATTGATATTACTGTCTTTTTGACATCTTCTTCTTGCAAAAAGCCAAAAGTGAGGCCAAATCCAAATCCTAGACCACGAGAGATTTCAAAATTCTTCTCAGCCTTCTCCATTATCTGAAGTTGTAGTGCATTATCAAGTGTTGAGTAAATATAACCAAGACCCATGCCAAGACCGTCAGCAAATTGTGGATTCCTGTCTGCATGAGATATAACAATAGACCTAAATTCATTTGACAGCTGACCATAGAGGCGGCCGATGCTTTGCCCAAAATATCTTGCAAACAACATACCGTGATACATCTTCTTCAGAATCCTTTTTTGGTAAGCCTGATCTAAGTCTATAAATCGGTCGCCAAAACTTTCGGCCAATCCTATACCGAACTCTATTTGGGTGTCGACATGTTCTAGGATCAACATCTGAAGTGCTTCGTCCAGTAACTCAAAAATTTCTCCAATGCCACGCCCAAACGCTCGCTCAAATACCGCATTTTTCCTCATGAAATGATAAATTTGGTCTGGGACTATTCCTCTTCCTGTTTCATTGGAAATGAATTGTATATTCTTTCCAATAAAAAGTCCTAGAGAATGGAGTTCTCCATTGCCTGTAGGAATTATCTCAGAAAAATGATCTGCTAAATAGGAAATGATCTTGATCTTTGAGTAATCGCTCAGCTTAACCGCATTCTTCGCCGAATCATGCATACCATAAGTCTGACCGGAAAGATAGACCCATGTCCCCATCTTTCGAGTAGGTTCAACAGGCGAAGAATTACCAAATATTGCCTTCTGCAGTCTTGCAACAGAATTTTGTGTTCGACTAAATCCTGCTTCGTAACAGAAACGAAGGGTATAAAGAAAATCCACGTCCTCTTCGCGCCCGCGTATATTTTTCATTATCTCAAATTGTCTTTCAAAATAATCGTACGCAGGCAGCCATTCTTGCGCGACTAGAAGACATTTTGTAGAATCAACAATCGGTTCTGATTGATCTGTAGTTCTGCTAGTTAATCTTTTGTAATAGTCAACTACTGTCAGTGACAGTGGTTGCTTTTGCCAAAGTATCTTTGCGATAGCGTTGACATTATGAGATATATACTTTTCAAAAACCTCCCTATATTTTTGGACATTCGTTCCGTACGCCTTTATTAACGCAGTCATCGTATCTAGGTCGCATACAACTTCGTGGGTGTATATCTCTGGCATGCCGGTTGTAAGGTCCCTATATATCTCTAGGTATGTAGGTTTAAGAGAGATGTACAAGTTCTGAACAGATCCAGAATTCAATAGTTCTATCGCTCCAAATGCACTATGTAGGTCTCGCTTTACTAGACCCTCGGGGAAGTTATCCCAAATCACAAGGTCGTTTTTGCCAAATTGTTGAGACAATGTGGAGATAGTTCCTCTACATGATTGTATTCCTGCGGGATTGGAGGGATTAATTATGAATATCTTGTCATACGACTCTTTCTTGCTGCGGAGAAGCTCAATTATTGTCCTAGATTTTCCACTGCCACTTGGCCCAAACAGGAAGATCTTCTCCTCTCTGCGTAGTTTCTCAAACCCTTTGAAGGGGATAAATGGAAGTTGATTAGAATATTCAGCAGACTGTACATTAATTGAAGCTGCAACCTTTTGAACCGTCTCTTCCCAGTTTTCATCGGATCTAATTTCACCAAAAGAGATATCGTACGGTTCAATAATTTTCAAGTCAGGTTTTTGCGATCTAGCCATTTCCCCGGCACCTCAAAGTTGCGTCTCCAATTGAACATTTTGAATCATTGAAATAAAAAGTCTTGCTTGACAATCGTCTTCTGTTATACCTTCATATCGTACAAGTCATATACAGAAAGCTTCGCTTGATTGACCGTACATGTATCCTGGGATACTTTGACGGTGATGTGATACGGTTATCAAATGACTTTTGGCTCACATGATTAGTGTGAGCATTGGCGAAATAGAAGAGACACCTTATCTTCTAAAGTATGCAAAGAAAATATATAATATTGCAATTATCTCAAACCTGCCGACAATCATGTTAGTTGCTAGGATCAGTTTTGAAAACACATCTAAATTCACAGAGGTTATACCAGCAGTTAGGCCTGTTGTAGAGATAGCAGAGACAGCTTCAAACATGGCATCTTCCAAACGGCTATTTGTAAGGAAACTCAATACTGATCCAGTAATTAATGCAACAGAAACATAAAGTGCAATGACTGTCAGAATTTCTCTGATTACTTTCTTACTCATAATCAGCGATATTCTCTTCAGTACCCGTGCCTGCTGTTCGACTAGTTCCCCGAGATTACCTTTCCGATGCTCATCCTGTAGCCTTGTCATAAACTCAGTGCTCCTGTAAGGGTTAGCTGTCGACGAAATTGAGCTCGAAGTGTGGCTCTCTGGAATGGTGGTGCTCGTGCTGGTGCTTCGGCTCTTCGGTTTCGAGGCTTTAGTCAGTTCTTGGTAAAGAAGGATAAATCTCCCTACCTTTATTCCCCCTGCTGTGGAAAATGCTGTACCGCCAACTAACATTATTAGAGTAAGAAATATCTTGGCGTTATGGGGAAGAGGTTGGATGTTCAGATATTGAAAGCCAGTGGTGGTCGAACTACTAATTATGTGAAATATTGAGCTGTATATGTCAGCTTTCCCCAGGGAGAGCCAATAAAATATCGGAATAGCAGCTATAATCAGAATCAGAAAAACGGTCACTTCAACGCTAATTGTTTTCCTCGTTAATAGACCCTTCCTACTAAAAATGTGATAATGAAATGCAAAAGGCAAAGCTGAAACAATCATTCCTCCTGATAATATGGCTAGGCGCTCTGGGTGATCGGGAGTTATGATATTTGAGAGAGGGACGTAGCCTCCCCCTGTTATAGTGGCAAACGCTAATGAAACTGCGTTTAAGGTACCAGTTTGGCCGAAAAAGATGAACATAAAGATTAGTATCAATGTATAGGCTGTGAAAATTCCCACTATTGTTATTAGTAGCTCTCTAACCCTAAGTAGACCTCCACCAAGCACACTTTTCATAGCACTTAACTTCCTCTCCGGGAAAAAGAGGATCATTACTAGGTAAACAAAACTTAGACCCCCGACCCATTGAGTGTACGAGTGGTAAAAATTGAGGCTCTTTGGAAGACTACCCGGGTCGCTAATGATGGACAGTCCGCCGGTTGTAAATCCCGATGCACTCTCAAAGAAGCTATTTACAAATAGTACTCCTGCTCCAGCGTCGCTTCCAAATGGGTTGATGTATATATATGGAATTGAGCCAAAAAGACTCAGCAGTATAAAACCACTTACGATAAATATCGAAGCCTGTTTGAGATTCATCGGGCCCTTCTCACCGATATTTGTCAAAAAGAACCCTGCAAATGAGAGACCTACTACAGCAAAAAATATTCCCACAATAGTTGAGCTTTCTCCAAGTGCTGTTCCAAGAAAAGCTGGGACAACAAGCAATATGCCTGAGAACTGAAGCAAAATACCGAGATTCCCTAGGATAGGCTTGTATTGCTCCCTGATTAAGCTCCTATAACGACTAAAAGTTCGCTCTATGACCGATGTGCGAACGGCGTTTGCTAGAGACTCTTGGGTCACTACTCCGAGTATTCCAGAACTATCTGCTACAGGAATACGCTTTATCTGGTTGAGTCGCATTAGATTCAAGGCCTGCTTAACCGTTCCTTTAGGAGAAATGGTAACAAGAGGCGAGGACATAATCGCTTTAAGAAATACTTGGTCAGAATCTTCTCCTCTCATAACTACCTTATCAATAATATCGCTGTCAGTGACTATACCGACAGGTATATTTCCCCTGGATGCTATGATGATGCCTGCATTGTGAGAGTGCATTTGCTGGACAGCTGAAGCAACGTTTGCATTTTCGTCTACAATTACGAATAACCTGTGCATATATGAAGTGATTGGTCTTTCCAAGACGTCTTGCATGAGCGGCTGTGAACTTGCTGGATACTCCTTTGTGTATTAATAACCGTTATGACGAGGAATTGCAGCCTAGTCAAAACAATATCTTATACCACCGCACAAGCAGCGAAGTCTCAGATGAGTATTAGAGAAGGTCGATAAGGGCACCCTTGAGTTTTCCCTAAAGCTTTGGTATGTACACGTGTTTCCATCAAAGGAATGCTAGGTAATATACAAGGAGAGGATAGAAAGGATCATCGGTTTTTCCATGAAATCAAATTTAACATACCTATGTCCTTCAGGCTATCTTATTAATATCTGCAACCTAGAACCAAACGTAGCCTTCAAAAGGCATCTATGACATATAGTGCAGTTGCGTATAATAAGACTATGGTCAAGGTCCTTCCTCATGTGATTAGAAGCATTAATGAATTGAACATACCTGCTGGGAACACAAATGGATTTGAGATTTTGTATTTTGGTGTAAATTTACTGCTAATGTTTGATTACAGATTGTCCTTTAATATAGAACTAAGCCAATCCGATAGACACCATCAAATCGAGCTTTTCATAATCAGCAGAAAAGATGTTTCCGCATGGAAAAACAGTTCTGGTTCTCATAATAACGGTAGCAGTACACCGAGCATAACCAAAAACATAACCGTGCATTATAGGAAAACTGGACGAAAAATTAATGATGTCTTTAAGCCAACAGTAAGCGACGCATATGCGTTTATTTTAAGCAACAGATCTTATCCAAGCACCAATCAAAAATCACAGACTCGAGCAGTCATGGTTACCCTTACTCACAGTTGGGAACAGAAAATAAAAGAATCTCAACTAAAAGATAGACTATGAGTTACCATCCCCAACAAATCGAGAAAAGTAAATTTTATGCTCTACCTGTGAACGAAATAGTAAGATTGCAGCAAAGCAATAGAAGCACTACAAATGCTGTGTCAACTGATTCAAAGATGGGATGAAACAGAAAAGGCATCCTTGATTATACGTACTTTCTAGATAGGTGGTGGTCGGCTATCTCCTTAGTTGTCATATGATAAAGATCATACTCATAAGCCTCTATGAAATGTTATTATAGTTAACAGCTTATAACGAAGGAATAAAAAGAATGTTACAAGGAATTTAATCTTGTGATATTTATTCTCTTTTATCTCCCGGTTTTTTTAAGATATAAGCATCTTGAATTGGCTTCAGACAGGAGAATGATATTAAGCATAGTTTCACAGCTATCCCCTCATTCCATTGCCTATCTTCTCAATAAAAACAATTTCAGATAATGGCTTGCGTTCCCTCGGTGTAAATGCTTTGTGCCTTAGTCTGTCAGGCAGCACGTGGTACGTATCTTGATACCCGATTGCAATCATGATGCCTACCTCGTAGTCATCAGGGACATCAAAAATCTCTCTAGCTTTCTGTACATCAAAACCGCCCATTTCATGCATGATCAGACCTTGATTAAATGCTTCAAGAAACATATTCTCATTTGCTGCTCCTAAATCGTGAAAATGAAGTCTGTTGGGGCTTCCATTCTCGGAATATGTTTTCTTGGTTATTGCACAAATCAGGATTGGAGCCCTCTTGGCATAATCGTTTATTTCTTTTAGAACTGATTGTGCTTTATTTAGTATTTCAGGTTTGTCATTGGTAAAAACAATATATCGCCATGGTTGTTCATTGCGCGACGATGGCGCCCATCTAGCGGCTTCTAAAATTGATAACAATTTTGAGGATTCTACTGGCCTCGTAGAAAATGCCCTCGCACTCCATCTCTTTGCTATGATTTCACTGATAGGATAGTCCGTCTTTGCTATGTTTGCTACTATTCCCTTATTGTCAGATTCATTCGAATCTGCATTTTTTTCCATACGAATAATTCAACTCCATGGTTTGATCCTATGAGGTCAAATAAATAATAATAATAATAATCTTGGTAGAATGGCGATGGCAAGGGAAGAGATCTATCTATTCTTGAAATAAGAAAGGACATATCAACATAGGATGCGTATGATTTAGCAGGGCCATCTAATTCCTCTCTCAGATTAATCTTTAGCTCTTAGTCGCATGGTGTGTCTTAAACTAGATGAAATCCTGTGTCAAAAGCTGTTCTTTACTTAACCTTGTTGGTAATATCTTGCCCGGTCTGGCATTGTATGCTGGAACTCCGACACCTACTGCTATCATGGTACTTTTCTTAGCTGCATGAGGTGAAAAGAATCCTGTTACTGCATCGTCAAAGAATGTAGAACCAGAAGCGCCAATGCCTAACGCATAGGCAGCAAGATATATTTTTCCTGCAATAACCCCTGCTTCAAATTGAGAGCTTCTATATCCTCTGTTACCTAATGTCCCTAGTACCGATTCTAAATCTGTCATTAAAAAGAAAACAACGCTTGCGTCGCTAAAGAGGGTTTGTCCTAAGCAGAGATAACCCGAGATATTCCTTGGATTTACAATTTCCTTGATTCTGTCCACAGAGGTATTGTTTGGATTAGTAGCAGATGCTTTGTGGTTATAGTAGTATGCTCCTGGAGACAGACCGTCAACGGCGTTTGCTATAAAATAGATATCTATAAGAGAACTTTCTGGGTCTTTGACTATATCTAATGGCACTCCCCTAGTGGAACTGTAAAGCATAGTTTTTAGAGCAGAAAATGGGATATCGGTCCTTGCAAACTTCCTGGAGGAGCCGCGCCATAGGATTGTTTCCTTTAAGCTGCGCGAAGCTTTAAGATTTTCGTCTAGATCCCTTGGAGTGACGATAAGATTATCGGCATTGTTAGAAGGCACTCTTTGGAAATATTGTGAGGTTTTTGACAACAACGGCTGATGACGATCAACACTGCTGATCCACTCATCAACCTCTTGCTTGCTTGTAAGCTTCGATGCTTTATTTAGGTCCCAGATCTCCGGATAATTGACCTCGCCTCTTCTGGATAATGGGCGAATATTTGGCATATGGATATGCGGTATTCTACCTCTCTCGCTTTGTTGTTGAACGGATATTGTAGTATCCTCCTCGCTTCCTTTGCCTATAGCCGCTATTGCTATAGCTGCTTCCCTTTGGTCCTCTAAAGAGAGAAGCACACTTATGTAATCGTCTACAAATCCCATTATCAGACGACTAGGAAGCCCCATTGCATGTGTTGTAGCGAGAAGATTAGCAGCAATTACTCCGGAGTCCCAGAACCAATGCCGATAAGAGCGTGCCTGATATTTCCATGCATTTCTCCACGCAATTGAGGTGAAAATTATGGCGATTGCAGAGCTAACGATGTCTTGATTATCCGCAGTAGCTGTCGCTAGATATTTTTTATATTTTCCCTTACGCAACTCTGTTAGGCTAAAGTCAGCGGGCGAAAAGTGATAGACTCCAGCTGCAAGATTAGGTGAGATGTCATCGCAGACTACGTACAATTCAATGGGGTAAAGAGCACCAGTTGCTGACGCTGCGCGCATGTAATATTTGCCATATGAATATCTTATTTCCCTTGTAATTCCCGCCGAGAAGAATAAAATTTCTGCTAAGCTTGAAACGTCAACACCAGCAATATTATAGCTGGGATTAGTCTGTTTTGAAGATGTTGATGTTGTTGTTGCTTTTGCTCTTGTTAACTTCTCGGCGTCATCATTTGTCCCTTTGTTTGGTTTAGCGCTAATACAACTAAGAGCATTAACCTCCGGTGTCGGAAAACTTGTTGGCAAGCTAATTGAGGGCAATTCTCGATATATCTTGAACGGTATGGGTTTGTTATCAAAATCAAGATAATGTCTCGAGGTCAGTAAACTCGCCTCTGAATGTTTTGTAGCCTCATGATAGTTTAATGCATATCTAATTTCTTTATTCAAGTCATATGATCATATCCATGAAATCAGATAAAGATACCATTTATCAAATCATAATGAGTATAACTTTGGTATAGCTGTGCAGTCACATGTCATTTTTCATCCTTCTGGTGATTGCATATGGATATGACATCGTTGCACTTATTGCCAATGTTGTTGACTTAGCCCTAAGAACACATTCACTCAAATGGCTCAGCCTATGGAAAACTCATGTTATGAAGTGAGAGAGGGTTTGATTGAATTCTGTAGATGATAAACTCAAATTTCTATCACTATCGGTATCTTATCGCCTATTCTGTTAAGTTTTTTTTACACCCTGAATGATTTCCCCGAAAGCCTTGACTGTCTCCATCATCCCATCAGATATATTCTTCCTTCTAACCGATGCTACATTCAAGCTTACGCTTCTAAACTTATATCTAGACATTATCCTTCGTATCTTTGCGATGCATTCATCTGGGGTTCCAGCCACTGCAAAATTATCAACAATTTCTTCATCTACGAGGTTATCTATCTCCTCGGGATACTGAACATTTGGAGAGAAATACCAGCCTTTGACTTTTCTGACAGCGTTATTGATCTTCTGCAACTTATCCTCATCTATTGAGAGATCAGGTGGATTGAGGAGTGCCAAGTAATAAGCTGCATACAATTTCACACTTTGCTTTGCTAACTCGCCATCGCTTGAAGCACATATAGTTAATCGTGGTGCTATCTCTAGAGAGTTAATGTCTCTTTCAGCTTTGGTTGCACCTTCTGAAATCCAGCCAAGATAATTCGTGAGCTGTTGGTCAGAAATATATCGAGCTCCAATTACAATTATATCTGCTATCTCACCAGCTAACTTGGCAACCTTCGGGCTTCGAGTCCCAATAAGTATCGGCACGTGGTGATTTGGAGGAAACTCTAGCCTTGTCTCTTTGCAGGACAACTGATAAGCACTGCCTTCGAAATTAACAACTTTTCCTGATAATAACTCTCTAACAATATGAACAGCTTTCCTTATTGCGGGCGCAGGAGGGGAGCGTAATAACCCAAGCTTTGCAATGCCAGCGCCGGCGCCTATGCCCAAGAAAGCTCTTCCATCTGATATTTCATCCAGCGTTGATACAGCTGCCGCAGTTACAGCGGGGTGTCTTGTAAAAGGATTTGTTACAAGGCTTCCTATTTTTATCCGCTTGGTTACTGTTGCACATAATGCCTGTAAAGAATATGTATCTGGATAGAAAATGACATCCGATATTCCAAGTCTATCTACGCCGGCTTCTTCTGCAATCTGTGCTAACTTCATGATTTCTTTTGTTTTGAGAACTGGTGTTATCTCTGCTTCAAAAATAGGGAGCATTGATAAGATTAGAATTACCTATACCATTAAGGCTTCTGTTGTCTAATATTCAAAAGGTCTTAAGCATAGTCATTAGGAAATGGGAATAATAAGTAATCTATTCTTAATTCTCACCTGGCAAGATGAGGGATTGTTACACTCCTCAGTTAGCATGATATAATGAGATATTTTCTTAATCAAATAATGTCAGCTCATAATGCATTGATCACGATTCAAATATAGAATAAAATCAAAATCATGATTACAAAAGATCCGTTCTTAACCTGTTTGTTCTATTTTATTATGATGTAGAAAAATATTCGGTGGCAATCTGTATTGATATCTTAAGCTAAAAAATCTACACCCATCGGATTTTAAATTCCTCTTACTTGGAAAAGTGGTGGACAACGGGAAGATAGGACCAGACCATTTAGACTATGCTACAGGCAATTTAATATTTACAAAGAAGGCAAACGACAACTTTAGCTACAAATTTAAACAAAGAATACTTGATGTTTTCAAGCACTTTCCAGAGCTTCAAGAAGAGATTGTTTATATTGGGTGGATAGCGCCCCGAGGCTGGGCAAGAGGGAGCTGTTATATTCCTTCTCCTTCTTCTTCTTACACTAGCCCAACAAATAAGAAAATGAAAATAAGTTTACAACCCAATGAGAAGAACTTTACCATAGCACATGAGTTCACACATCTCCTTCAGGCTAGAAAAAAAGAAGAACTTCAGATACCCCATGGTGAGAGGGCCTGCGATGTTTGGACCTTGACTCGGCTGCCTTTAGAATTGCTTGATGACTGTCCTAGCTACATAGGCAACTATCTCATGCGAAAGCGTTGGGACACTATAAAACTGAAAGTTAGAGAACTAGCATTTTGTGCAATTGAGGTAAGAAAGACCAAACGGCAATATATTGTGTGGCTGGAAGATGAAATAAAAAAATTGTGAAAATTGTTGGCTCCAATGAAGGAGTCATCAAGATTTGTTTTTGGTCAAATCATCCACCCAAATACAAGGAGTGAAATAAAATATCTAATGAAGGCGTATTTTCAAGCATTAGTATGCAACTTTGACTGAAAAGCATTGAATCAATAAGCAAGTTTAAGTCCACAAGTTTTTGAACACGATATGTGTAGGTGACTTGGTGGAATTAGAAGTGGAAGTAAAATTATATTAATGGAATTCTTGCTCATCCGAAAGTTTTGTGGATCACATACACCACCGGAGGAAATCATAGTACTTGTAATTAGGGCGATGGTGAAGAACGTATTAATACTGTACCTCTCATACCTTCCTCTGCGTGAATCGTACATAGATAGTTAAAAATGCCTTCTTATCAAACCGGTGTTGTCATGAAGCACCAGGTTCAATAAAGCCACTGTCTATTGTTATTAATTCCGCTGTTTTCAGATTTGTTTTGTTGCTGTTGGCGTTGGTATTAGTTGGGTTATCAATAATCATGTCAGTGCTCTTAGCACCATCTGACCATGTGGTTTGGTTGAAAACACCTACAACATTATTTGGAAGAGTTGAAGGGTTGGACCACCTGACTTCAGCGCCAGGTTCTATCAGTATTGCATTTGGTATGAACATATTCACATTTGCACGTACAAGACCGGATCTTGAAGTGTCCGCTATAACTCGACCAGGTCGCTGTGCAGCCTGCAAAACTTCTCAATTATTAGTGTCAACTAGGATATTCCAGATTTGTTTGTGCGACTCGACCCTTTTGTTCGCAATATCTATGGGATTCTTGTGACCAGAATATATTATGCAGTCAACTAATTGCCAGCTTGCTGCAATTATTATCCGACAGGCTTAGCTATGTAAGAGGTGATCGCTTTGCCTATTCATCATGACTGGGCTGAACCACAACAATAGTCAGTGTTGCTTGTTTTTTTGCCTTCGATCCCCAAGTATCTATTTTACTCTCAAGTCACTTCGGCCGATACGTCTATGCTACGATGTGCGACATTATAGGTCGTATAATGAAAGTATTATCCTCAAGCGAAGGCTCCTTTATTATCTTCATGCCCCTTGCTGTTGAAACATCCGTAAGAGAACGAAATCCTGTGCCATTTCTTCTGGAAGGATTTTAGAGGCAATAAGGATAGCACCAATGGCTAAGAATGCCCCCATTATAACAAATAATGGAAGCAAACCCCTAAGGTCATTTTGCAACTCCTAGCGTATTTCATTGACTGCACGCACACATACAGTTGCCATGAGATGCGACGGTTTCTAGTACTTTCCTTATAGTAAGATTCAGCTCTGGTGGTAATTGTTAAAGTTGCCTCGCTTTTCCAAGTTTATGCACTTCTATTTCCGCCGTACTTCTCATTGGTCTATATATCATCTCTTTGGCATTTCAAGATTTTCTTGCACTGAACGTAAGCTTCAATATGTTTCATTAAATTATTCTTCTATTGAAAATAAGGAACTATATCAAAGAATATTCAGCCATGTCCTATTCTGCTACCTTCATATGCGTTGTTGCAAACATGTATTGAAGAAGGAAATATGAAAGCCGTAGATTTAATGTCTGTCGATATTATAGCAGCGACAGAAAATGTTAGCGCAATAGAAGTTGCAACCAGAATAGTTCTGAGCGCAATAAATGGCATGCCAGTTATCAGCAGAGATGATGGGCGACTGCTCGGAGTAGTGACGACAATAGATATCCTGCGTGCCATAAGGGGTGGTGGGGATCTGACAAAAATAATGGCCAAAGAGTTAATGTCTTCACAACCAGTTTCAGTTAAAGAGGACACTGATGTAAACGAGATAATTGACCAAATGGATAAAAACGGAATAATGATGATTCCAGTAGTTGAAAATGATGGGAGGCTAATAGGCGTGTGCTCACGATCAGATGTCCTAAAGGAAATTCTAAACGAACGATTTGTGACTATAGGGATGACACGGACGGTAACGAGAACTATAGGAGAAAGCGCATAGGCTTCTCTTACTGACAAGGCAAACTGGTCTGATATGCATAAGAAAAGCCATACTAATGGTTATTAGACCTGCAGACTAACTCTTAAAGTACTCGTCATAACTATTAGAAAATATGTGCTGTGATAAAAGTTCAGATAAGATACTCCTGTCAAATTTGTGGAACGTGATATTATACACGCAGTCATAAAAGAAAGCGAGCAAACCATTCACTGGCGAGTTGGGCGACTCTGTCAAGCTTGCCAGGTTCTTCAAACAAGTGCGTTGCCTCTGGAACAATGACAATGCTTTTTTCGCCTTTTTCTGCAGATAGTTGGTGTAATTTTTCAAATGCTTTTTGATTCATTTGTATAACTGGCGTATCATACCCGCCCACAATGAGGAGAGTTGGTGCTTTGACTTGATTTAAGTAGGGGTCTGCTAAATCTGGTCTGCCTCCGCGGGAAACAATTGCTTGTATTGTATCGGTTCTTTTAGCAGCTGCTGCCAAGGCAGCAGCTGCTCCAGTGCTAGCTCCAAAGTAACCTATTTTTACTTGATTCCTATTATCAGCTTGAGTCTGAAATAACCAATCAGTTACAGCCATTAGCCTGTCAGCGAGCAATCCTATGTCAAATCTTAGATGTTGGGTTTGCTCGTCGATTATCTCTTCCTCTTCTGTTAAGAGGTCAAATAGTAGGGTACCCAGACCTGCATCTTGCAATACTTTTGCGACATATCTATTTCTCTTGCTATGCCTC
>DATAAU010000065.1:0-9329 GCA_036259955.1 Nitrososphaera sp.
GTATTTCTTGCACTGAAGCTCTTAAAGCTCTGCCCTCAGGCATTGGCGCATCCCTGTGAGCTCTGTAGCGGAACAACAGGTCTTCACTTGCAATGACAGAAGCACCTGTTGTAGTTATCTCTGATTTTGGAATATCAAACCTTATTGAACTATCGGTGTCGCTGAACACAACAATAACCTCGTCTGTTTCCTTTACAACACGTCCCATTGGCCGATTATTCACGACTACTGTTTTGTTAAAGAAACCCTTTGGATATTTACCCTCATAGCTACCTAGATCAGTCTCTGTAGATGATTGCTTCGCCTCTCTTTCAAATTTCATCATGTTGTCTACACTGAGCCTTGCTTCTGAACTGCTCTGAGCTGTTCCCATTCTCTCTTTGGCTGCCTCAGCTCCTGACTGAGCCAAATCTTTGATTCCATCTGCTGCTTGTCTAGCTGCTCCTTCTATGTCAACATTCATTACGGCTTCCCCTACATCCCTCATCTTTTCCTTGACTGTCTTGGAAGCCTGTCCTAACTCATAACCAACAGAGGTCTTGACCTCCGTAGCAGCATCTCTAACCTTTTCCTCCACTATCGATGGTTTCCTCTCTTCTATCGGAAGAGTAGGCCCTTCAGGGATATCGCCTGCCCTTTCTCGTATTTCTTGCACTGAAGCTCTTAAAGCTCTGTCCTTCGGCATTGGCGCATCTTTATCAACTGCATACAGTTCTAGCCCCTCCCCTACTACTATAGAGCCTCCTGAAAGTGCGATTTTTGACTTGGGGATGTCAAATCGTAAATTACCTGAATCGCTAAAAACAACTATTTGGTCCTCCGTTTCCTTTGCAACACGTCCCATCACTTGCTCATTTACAATCACTGTTTTATTGAACAGGTCTTTTGGATATTTCCCCTCATAGCTACCTAGATCAGCATCAATAGACGCGTCTTTCTCCATTGCAAAGCAAGCGGCTATACAGCATAAAACAGGTATGGGAAAATGGAGTAGAAGAAAGTTAAATGCCAAGATTATAATTGACGTGATACCTTTTTTTTGCCGTGGAGGTAAAATACACTTCTAATCCAAAGGTTACAATATTCCTCTCATTCTCTGCCCTTGCTATGTTGTACTCTGTAATGTTGGTTGGAGTTTACATCAGTTCCTCAAACCAAGGGCTTTCTTGCCCTGAATGGCCTCTATGTCCAAACGGTTTTGGCCTGCCTGCAGAGAAGCATTTCTTTGAGCATTATCATAGAGTAATGGTGGTGATAACGGCTGGTCTTATCTTTGCTACTGCCGCATACTCATTCAAGAAATTCAAGCCAGCGCGAAAAACTGCAATCATTGCAGCAATAATAATATCCGTGCAAATAATATTTGGCATGTTCGTGGTCACAACCCGTCTTGAGCCAGTTCTCGTCGCAACTCATCTATCTACTGGTATCCTGCTTTTTGCTATGACACTTATGACCTTCTTGGCATCGTATAAGCTAAGGCGTCAATAAATATTTCTGCGGTTAACATTGTGATCGTCTGACTTATAAGATAAGGGTTATAAAATAGAGGCTAGTTGAATCAAATTTAAAAGAGCTCATCTACAAACGAGCCCTAGCAAGGTCCGAGCAACAATTTACGAGTAGTCATTAAATATACTATTTATATGAGACAAAAGGTCGTTACGTAGCTGAATCACCTTAGCACGCTTGTCACCATCCAGATCTGTTGTTAGCAAAGCTTCAAGCCCTTCCACCAAATATTTAATATTTGGTAGTGTAAGCAGGACTTTTCCCTCATCTTGATTCTTGCTTGCCATTGCTCTACATGTATATTACTGGCGGCGGTTATTATTAATCTCGCTGGAAGTTTGGTATAATGACAAATAAATAATAGCATATATCTAATGCTCATAACTAAAAGCTTATTGATATGGCTGAGAGCCAACGGCAGACTATAATTAATTTGTACAATTCTGGTATTTCCTCTGAGATCATTGCATTTCAGCTTGATATCAGCCTGGAGGATGTAGACAAGGTTGTCCAGAGCATAAGTGAGACTAATCTGCCTGCCAAACAGACACCTGAAGTTGGGCTCTTGGCATCTTTCTATCTCGATGCCGTAGTAGACCTTGACAAGGCGATCAGTATGGCTCAGCAGAGAGTATGGAAAGCGCTTAAGGTGGAATCAAAGTTTGACATCTCCACCGAAGAAACTCATGAAATTCTTGCCAGGTACTCCAAGTCAAAGGTTATGCTCGTAATCCTACACATAGACCTTGTCGGCTCCACTAGACTATCCTCTGATCTGCCAACTGATAGACTTGCCGCTATAATCCAAGCGTTTACACAAGAAATGTCAATCACAATATCTGCATATGGAGGGTATGTGTTGAAATATGTGGGAGATGCGATCATGGCGTTTTTCCTTGCAACTGGTGACAAGTATCTACCATGCATCAATGCAGTCAACTGCGCACATTCAATGATCAAGATAATCCGAGAAGGCATAAACCCGATCTTGAATCAGTATGACTATGCTGAAATGAACGTCCGAGTTGGCATAGATCTAGGTGAAAATGTTGTTGTACAATATGGATGGGATATATTCAACATAGATGGCAAAAAATTCAAAAGACCTCACTTTGACATCTTGGGCCACACCATCAATATAGCAACGAAAATGACATCGCTTGGTAAGCCGGACCAGATAGTAATAGGTCAGATGGTCTATGATGTCCTAGACGATCGACAAAAATCCGCATTTCATCGACTACCGATAAGCGCTGATGTGTGGGGTTATATGAGTGACTATTCCGGCGGTATTTATCCAGTTTACGGTACAGATGGAGCTTATGTGCACTAAGTATATATCAGAAAAAAACATACACTATTGTCATCATTAGATGCACTCTATAGAATATGAAGACTCTTTTGTCAAGATTGCTGGTTTGATCGGAGGGGAGGAGTACATCAAAGTTGCCCGTGCCCTCTTAAACACCCGGGACGTGACAGATGAGGAGATTGCTAGCGCAACTGGGCTAAAGATAAACATTGTACGTAAGGTTCTCTATGATATGTTTGGTAAGGCGCTGATAACTGGCATCCGGGTCAAGGATGAAAAGAAGGGTTGGTTCGTCTATCGCTGGCGCGCGAAGCAGGATCAAGTTGACAATTTCATTGACAATCAGAAGAAAAAGATCCTTGATCGACTCCATAATCGCCTTGAGTATGAAGAATCTACAGAATTTTACCACTGCGGCAACCGTGATTGTCCTCGAGTGAAATTTGATGTAGCAGTTGAATTATTTTTCAAATGTCCCAATTGCAAAGGCTCACTTAACATGATAGATAATACCAAGATCAAAGAAGCGTTGCACCATAAGATAGACCAGGTGACTACTGACATCAATTCAAACAAAAGGTAGATCCTGTACTATGCGTTATCCTTGCATCTATATGCACCTCCTAATCACACAAAAGTTTGTAATTTCTGTGTTCTAACCTTTTGCAGGAGCAATAACATCCCCGTTGACATAGCATTCTCGCCGCGAATAATGATCTATATACTTTTATTGGCTGTCCGCTTCGAGCCAAATGAGACTACGTGCTCTCTCTTCTTTTAAGAGCCTAAAATAGATCTTGCCTTTTTGAAAATATCCAACCACATCTGCCATGTCAACTTACCCGTGTTAGTATTTTGCTTGCTTGGATGATAGGAGGCAAGTAGCATCTTGCCGTTTATCTCATAACTCACTCCGTGGCTAAACCTAAGCTTTCTCAATCCTGCTGCTCTACAATACGCATCAAATCCAATCTTGCCAAGCATAAGAATGACTTTAATATTTTTCAAAATGTGCAACTCTGAAACAAGATATGGAGAGCAGTTCATCAGCTCGATTGTTAGTGGCTTATTATCTGGCGGTGCACATCTAATTGCCGCCGTAATGTAAGCATCTTTAAGCACAAGCCCGTCATCCTTTGACCTGCTAGTAGGCATGTTTGCAAATCCCGATTCATACATCGCTCTTGCAAGCCAGTCCCCCGAGCCATCCCCCGTAAACATTCTTCCTGTCCTGTTGCCTCCATGTGCTGCAGGTGCAAGCCCGACTATCAGTAGTCGAGCATTTGGATCACCCCAACTTGGTAGAGGTCGCGCCCAGTACTCCTCACCTATAAATCTCTTGATTTTTTCTTGGCCAATCTGCTTTATGTATTGTGATAACCTTGGACAGCGGGCGCACTCAATCACCTTGTAGTTTATCTGATGTAGTTTGTCATAACTCATGGGCTACACTAGCAGATAAGCTACGTTATTAGAAAATCTTTTTATCACCCGTCAAATGTTTCGTTTAACGTTTGTCTACGAACATTAGTGCTATCGACGACTTGACTTGGATCGCCGGATCCGTAGTATTAAGCGACAACCCTCCCCAGCAGTTAAAACATTGTAGGAAAAAGTTCGGGATCAAGCAGGCAGATCTTGCAAGGCATATGAATCTCACCCCCTCCGTCTTAAGTGACTATGAGAAGGGCCGCAGGCCGTCGCCAGGCGTCAAGTTCATCAAGCGCTACCTGCTTGCGCTCTATGAATTAGCCGAATCAACTGGAAAGTCTGCTGAGCGGGTGGCACCAACGCCAGTTGCCAGCGTACATATAAATCCGCAGTAACAAGATTCATACATATGCCCCTTATTATCGTGTCAATGTATCCGGGT
Source organism: Nitrososphaera sp. (assembly GCA_036259955.1). Taxonomy (GTDB): domain Archaea; phylum Thermoproteota; class Nitrososphaeria; order Nitrososphaerales; family Nitrososphaeraceae; genus Nitrososphaera. Next base: position 4,698 of record DATAAU010000065.1, read on the forward strand.
AGAACCCCTGAGCAGAAGAATGAATTTGCCAAAGCCATCACTAATGCAGCAGTTCAGATATTGAACACGAAGTCAGAACACGTGATCGTAGTCTTTGATGAGAAACCCCAGGAGAATTGGTTCCAATCTGGCAGGCCACTCTAGTGTAGTAAACTATTTTTATTTTTATTATCTTCTTTAGAATGATTGAAGAAAATCGCAGTAGTACAAATGCGGTCATCCGAAGACAAGCAGGAAAATCTGAAAAGATCTATTGATTTTATTGATGAAGCAGCCCGCAAAAATGCACATCTTGTATGCTTTCCCGAATTCCAGATGGCTTTTTCGCCGAGCAGCCAATCCGCAAACCATCTTGCTAGGATTGCCGAAACCGTCAAAGGTAACTTTGTTTTGACACTTGCAGCAACTGCAAAGAAAAATAGAATTGGAGTTGTCGTCACTATTTATGAGAAAAGCAACAAGCCACGACACGTTTACGATACTGCTTTAATCATAAACGAGAGGGGTGCAATAACATCTGTATACCGTAAGCTGCACCTCTACGATGCACTTGGGTTTAAAGAATCTACAAAGCTGATGCCTGGTAAATCAATCGTCAAGCCTGACAAGACACCTGCTGGCATTGCAGGACTTTTGATCTGCTATGATTTGCGCTTTCCAGAACTATCAAGGTTATTGACAGTTAAAGGTGCAGATATCCTCATCGCACCGTCTGCTTGGGTTGCAGGAGACATGAAAGAGGAGCACTGGCAAACAATGATCAAGGCAAGGGCTATTGAAAATGGCTCCTACATGGTTGCCCCTGACCAAGTAGGCAATGTTTATTGTGGCAAGAGCCTGGTAGTAGATCCCTTCGGCGTAGTGCTTCTAGATATGGGTAAGCGAGAAGGTATGGACACAGTAGATATCGATAAGACACGTATACAGCAAGTCCGCAGATCATTGCCGTTGTTAAAGAACCGTAGGACAGATATTTACAGTCTGTCTCCAAAATAAAAAAGAAGAAGCGACTAGTTTATATCAAATATCCATGACCTTGCCTGATCTTATCAGTAAAATGGGCAGCTGAGAATCATATATTATGCGGCACTTGCTTTTTTGAAGGACACTGCATGTTTATGCAAATCCTCCACTGCTTTGTCCCCCTGGCAAAAACAACTCCCACTAACGGCCAGCTGCACTGTGAACATGCTTTGCCCGTAGTTCTAATTGAGCCCTTTTGTGGCAGCGGTGCAGTTGCCTTGCAGCCTCCGCGATAATTCGAGCATCCGGCAAAGCGCTTTTGTGTGGTGCGTGAACGAATTATACAAAGCTGCCCCTTCTTACACAATGGGCACGGGCCAAGCATTGTTGTCTGTGCGACATCTGCCGATACCGCCCCGTTTATTTGCGCTCCAATATCCGCCTCATTTTCTAGAAATGAGAATAGTGACTCTAACAGCCTCTCTACTGCCTGCTCAATTACAGAAATACTATCCGCTGATCCATGCTCTACGTTTGCAAGCTCTTCTTCCATCAATCTTGTCATGTTTGTGGAAATTATACTGGGCGCAAACTCTCTCATAGAATCAATGATTGCAAAACCCAAATCTGTTACCTCTATTCCTCCTTTACCTGCTGCCACGTAATTCCTCTTGAATAGTGTGGATATTATGTCAGCTCTTGTTGCTTTGGTTCCTATTTTTTCCTGTTCCATCTTGGCAAGCATGCTTGCTTGACTGTAGCGGTAGGGTGGCTGAGTGAATTTCTCTTCCATTTCCACACCTACATTTTTTAGCACGTCACCTTTGTGTAGCTCTGGAAGCATGCGCTGATTAAACCTTGTATAAGGTTTGTAGAGTACTATCCAGCCTTCGTAAGTAAGTGTCATGCCCTCCGCCTCAAAGATATTTCCACTCACATCGACTGTGATATTTATCCGTCGGCTGACTGCTGGATCGCCAAATGCCGCAAGGAATCTTCTCACTATAAGATCGTACACCCTTAATTCAAGGCCGCTCAGTTTCTGCCGTGGTGCAACACCTGTTGGATAGATCGCAGGATGTGCTGGATCTGTCATCCGACCTTCATTTGGTACAAGTTTCTTCTTTGTCAGAAGCATCGATACTAATTGGTTGTATTTGTCAATCTTTAAAAGACTAGAAATTATTTTATGATATCCTATGGACGGTGGGAGTTTTTGGCTTGAAGTGCGCGGATATGAGATGAGTGCCTGCAAATACAATTTTTCCGCTATTGCAAGTGTATGGCTTGGGCCAAGCTTGAACACACTGTATGCTTCCCGTTGTAGATCGCCAATGTTAAATGGCACAGGCGATTGTATCACTGACTTGTTGTCGCTAACATTATCTACCGTTCCATTTCTACCTATGCAGGCCTCTATGATTGCCTTAGCTTCTGCAGGCTTCTCCACTTTTGGTTTTTCATAGTGTGCAGAAAATACCTGTCCATCTTTGTCAAACCGTGCAGTTATTACCCAATAGGGGTCTGGTATGTGCAACCTGATCTCGATCTCTTTGTTGGCTGCAAAGTAAAGTGTTGGTCCTTGCACTCTCCCAATTGAGAGATTACGATATTTGCCACTACTTTTAAATGACCTGACAAGTGCTCTTGACAGGTTCACTCCGTAAATGAAATCGAGCATGTGACGCGATCTACCTGCTTCTGCTAGCCCGAAGTTTGGCTTGATCAGATTGGCAAACGAATCTCTTATCTCTTCGTCCGTTAGTGTCGAAAATTTGGCTCTTGATGCTTCAGCATATTTATCGCCACATGCATACTGTAGGATACTGTGGCCTATTACTTCTCCTTCTTGATCATAATCACATGCGTGCACAAATGATGAAGCATTTTTAGCTAGCTCCGAAATAACCTTAATCGCCTTGAGCACTTGTGGGTTCTTGGCAACCGGCGCCCACTCCAAGTCCAGCACAGGATACACACTTCTGTTCTTAGTGATATCGGCCAGTCCATACAGATGTCCAAGTGCTGTGCATATTTTATAATGTTGCTTATCATTTGTTACTTCAAACATAGAAATGCCGCCTAACTTGGACTCAGTTGGTTTACCAAGCGCCTGAGCTATCCTCCTTGCAGCAGCAGGCTTTTCACAGACGACAAGGGTGTACAACAACTACGTGAGAACTTGGCAGGCTTGTGCATATTAATCCGATCCTTCTTTCACATCTCATAATATCGCTTATTCTACTATGCTATGGGCTTCTGCGTTTTCTCTTCTTCTTGAAAATATGTGACTATATTCTATGATCTAAAGAAAAAAGCGTACAGATGGCTGGTAAAAAGACATTCATTGCTCGTGCCATTGCGATTGCATAACTCGCTTTTTTGGCAGCAAAAGATGCATACATCGATTGTAGTGTACATCCTTACGTCCTGTTACTATCCATAATCTGGAGACTGTCCAAGTTTTATTGTAACTGCAGGTACGTCATAGAATAAGGAAATAATTTCAATAATGCCTGAAGCGCGCGTGTATAGCATTCATCATCGCATGCTCGCTAGTTAAGATTGATACTTTAACTGACTTATCTCAGAGAGATATCTGTTTAGACTTTATCTTAGTAAACAACTAATATGATTCTTACATATCAAGGGTGTTTAATCTATTTATATATAAAAAAGCAACTTTTATGAGATGACAACCAACAAAGTATGCCTTCTCGGTGCGGGCAGCACGAGATACGGAAAATTAAACGAAAGCGTTATAGAGATTGCACTAAATGCGGCCAAAGATGCCATTGAATCTGCCGGAATTACTCCGAAAGAGATTCAAGCTGGATACATTTCAAACGTTTTCGGAGTTGCAGACAAGCAGGTTCACATGGCGCCTGTCATCATGAGTAACCTTGGAATTTCTCATGTTCCTGGACTCACAATTGAATCGGCGTGCGGATCTGGATCAGTGATGTTTAGAGAAGCTTATGCTAATGTAGCAGCCGGATTCTATGACTGCGTCCTTGCACTTGGTGTTGAAAAGGTGACGCATACTGGAACGGCTCGTAGCACAACCTTATTCTCTTACTGCTCTGACTTTTTCTATGAAGGCGGCAGCGGGGCAACATTTCCTGGGCTCTTTGCATCCATGGCCCGCGCTTATATGACTACTCACAAGGCAACTGAAGAAGATCTTGCTCATGTTGCAGTCAAGAATCATGAAAACGGGTTAATGAATCCAAAAGCACATGTCCACAAGAAAATAACTGTTGACGACGTGCTAAAGTCACCTGTAGTGGCTTCGCCGTTGAAGCTGCTTGATTGCTGCCCCTTCTCTGATGGTGCATCTGGAGTTGTTCTATGTAGCGAAGAGTTTGCAAAAAAGAGCGGCAGACCCTACGTCGAAATAATCGGATCGGGCAGAGGCGCCTCGCCAGCAGCTGTTCAAGGGCGCGAAGATATTACGACTATCCCAAGTACAGTTGCTGCCGCAAGACAGGCCTACAAGATGGCTGGAGTTAGTCCAAAGGATATTGACTTTGCCGAAGTGCATGATTGCTTTACCATAGCCGAGATAATTGATATTGAAGATCTTGGATTTTATCCGAAAGGTAAGGCTGCCCATGCAGTAAGGGATGGGGCAACCCGCCTTAACGGGGAGATCCCAGTAAATCCCTC
>DATAAU010000066.1:0-11280 GCA_036259955.1 Nitrososphaera sp.
TATGTATAGGAGACTGTCCTAATATCTGGAACAGTTTCAAAGAAACTGAAACTACAGAAACAGACAGAGTGTTGACTGTTATCTTTGGCCCACAAAATAGGGTTATAGAAATCGTTGGCAACGCAGGAACTATATTTGGAGGAAGCTGATTATAGACTCCGACCAACCTTTTTTGTTGTACTCATCTGGCATCTTGGAGGAAAGAGCCTCTGAACTGAGGTCCTGGGCGGAAAGCCCACTCAGTCCATTTCTTTCTTTTTTAGAAGAGATCTATGGCTATAAGAATCCCTTAAGGTTTTCAGGTCAAGGAGAACACAGTAGACAAGCCCAAATCACAATCAACTACGTGGCGAGTGGTCAAACAAACAATTACTGCTTTTTAACTTTCTTGGCATAACAAGACACCTATGTTATACCGAGCAAAATGAAAACCCAAGGATTTCATTATAATTACAATATTTAAGCAATAATGAAAAAGGAGTTTGTAGGTGAAGGAGGTATCCTCACCTTTTTAGAAGATTTCTTCTAGCATCTCGACTGTTGCTGCAGACAACAGGATAAAGAAGATCTTCCTGCTAGAAAGTAAGAAGAATCGGTTCTTTCTATCCAATATGTGAGACAGGAATGTCTGCAGCGCAGGGTAGCCAGATGCTCCTAGCGAGTTCACTATTGGCATGGCCAATGCGGAAAAAGATTGCTGCATACTTCATCATTTTCATTTATACTATTGTCGTTACGGGAATATAACATCCGCGGTACAATATGATATAGCAGTAAGTAGCGCTCTAAATTAACTGCATCTAATTTTCATGCTAGAGTATTGCTTGAGTCTTAATTTTGAAGTTTTTTCTGTCGGGTTCCTTTGGGCCCGTCTAAATTAAAAAACAGTTCAAAAATTGGAACCAATGCTTATGAGCGGGGTTTGTTTCTATACAAGCTAAGCAAGCATACATGGGGTAAGCACTAGAGAAATTTGGCTCCTAGAATTGAACAATTATGCTATTCTTCAGATTTACGATATATGAAGATTCTGTGATGTAGAATTAATAAACTAGATACGCTGATACCAGCCTATCGGCCTATGAGATTCATTAACACATCCAGATTAGGATCAATTACAGGGTTCGCAGTATTCGCCGCAATGTTGCTATCATCAATGGTACTGACTCCATTACAACCGACTGAGGCGCAAACTGACGGAACAGCGCTCAGGATTGCTCTCATTACAGATGCACTGTTTAGTGATGCTGGATGGGGTGCTGCTCCATATAATGCTGCCCAACAGTTGCAGACCAACTACGGATATGAAGTTGCGTATGCTGATAATATCCCCGATCCAGAGATAGAAAGTACCTTAAGACAATATGCGGAAGGTGGCTATAATCTCATTATTGCTCATGGCTTCCAGTGGGGAGATCCTGCTGTTAGGGTTGGCGCAGAGTTTCCAAATACAAAGTTTGTAGTATTTACCGGTATTGTTAATTCTAGCAATGTTGCATCTATCTTCCCTATGCAGCAAGAGGGATCGTTTCTGCTTGGTGCATTAGCTGCGATGATGACTCAGACTGGGACAATAGGGTATGTGGGAGGAGATCGCTATCCTCATGTCCTCAACGTCTTTGAAGGCTTTGAGCAAGGAGCCAGACACATCAATCCAAACATCAGGATCATCGGAACTTACATAGGCGAGTTTGATAACCCAGATATAGGCAGGGAGGCAGGCCTCGCACAGATCAATTCAGGCGCTGACTTTTTGTTCCATGTGGCAGATATTCCTGGTCATGGTGTAATCCAGGCTGCAAAAGAGAGAGGTATTTTTGCACTTGGTGCAGTTACAGACCAGAACCCATTAGCACCAGATACTGTTCTTACTTCTTTTGTACTTGATATAGACAAGGCATTTGATCAGATCGTTAGAACAGTAGTCGAAAATAGATTTGAAGGCAAGATATACAAGCCCGGCTTAGAAACTAGCAAAGGAGCTACAGGGGAAGGTATTGTGTATTTGGCACCATTCCATAATCTTGAGGGCAGAGTGCCAGAAGATGTGAAACAAAGGCTAAGCCAGCTTACACACGATATAATCAATGGAACTATTGTTGTGCCTGAAAGATTTGAAGAGTAGCTGTCAAGTTGAGGCGAATGCATTATTGGCAAGGAAGTCTACAATGTATAGGTAACGCTCCAACAAAGAAATCTAAGGATAAAATGAGTGACCCGTAAAGTAAGGGCAAAGACAGCAAATTTAGAGAGTGCTTTATCTGACTGATTGTTAAATGATATACGCATAGCTGCTAAGAAGCCTTGATGGATGGACGAGGATTAACTGATTGAATGACCGGTTAAGTCTTAATTAATAAAGGTCAAAAATGTCAATCATTAATTGTCATCAGACATTACCAACATGCCAGCGGCGGGTTATCGCTCATTCTATAGAACTTTAGCTTTTTACCGTATATACTGCAGCAGCTATAGCATCGTCTTCTCGCATTCATTTTCTTATTTTTCTTTATTCTCTTCAAGAATATCTTCGTGAATGTCGCTACAGCCACTCTAGCCTCAAGCTACATAAGGTTGATTATATACTGTCTAGCACCTTTGGGGAGGGGTTTCATCTGAATCTGAGATTTACGTACAGCTTCGCCAGTAAGAGGACATTTTCGCCCTTAATAAAATAGACTGTAATGTCTCTTTTTATAATTCTCTAGGCTAAAAGTAAGTGGCTTTGGGGCGAGCTAATATTAAAAAATTTGATTTCGTAAGGGATACTGGCATAGCAATAGGATTCTTGTTAGTAGGTCTTGTAGCCTCGCCACTTGTAGCGAATTGGTGGACTGAAAACATCGCCAATTCACCTGAGAGATTAGCAAAATTGTTACAAAACGCTGAAATAGAAGAATTTAACAAAGTTAGAAAGAATGTTAATACTTTGGTAGAGTTTGATGCTATAGATCTTTCTGAAAGAGATCTTTCTGGTGTCCAACTGAATTCCCTCATATTAACAAATGCCAATCTAACTAAAACGAATCTTGCAAATTCAAATTTAGAAAAACTAGCAGCTTCTGGAGATTTGTCAGGCATAATTTTATACAATTCTACGCTATCTAGATCGGATTTGTCTAATAGTGATCTTCAAGGATCAAATCTGACGTCCGCTCAATTAAATGGTTCGAATTTGAGAGGTGCTTACCTATTTGAAGCTGACCTCACAGATGCTGATCTGTCATATGCTGACCTCACAGATGCTGATCTAAGGGAAACTGACCTCACAGATGCTAGTCTATTTGATGCTGAGCTATCAAATGCTGATCTAAATAATGCTGACCTCACAGATGCTGATCTGTCATATGCTGCCCTCAGAAATGTTGATCTAAATAAAGCTGACCTACTAAATGCTGGTTTATTTGATGCTGACCTATCAAATGCTGATCTAAATGAAGCTGACCTCACAGATGCTGATCTAGGTGGAGCTGACCTATCAAATGCTGGTTTATTTTTTGCTGACCTATCAAATGCTGATCTAGGTGATGCTGCGTTACCAAATGCTGGTTTATTTGATGCTGACCTATCAAACGCTGATCTAAGGGGAGCTGCCCTACCAAATGCTAGTCTATTTGATGCTGACCTATCAAATTCTGACCTACGGGATATAGACTTAAAATACGTTAATTTAACCCGAACAGTGTTAGTTAATACATATTTTCTATGCGAAGATATCCTCAATGCAGATCTTCTTCATCTCCTGAACTCGTCAGAAATTCGTACATTCAATTCGGAACGAAAGGAAGTTGATACCTGCTACTAAGACACCCTACCCTTGTTTATTGTCTAGGGAATGTAAATCTGGTATAATATAACCAATTATGATTATCCAGGATTATATTTTTTGACTTATCTTTTTCCTTGATTTACAGCAAAATTTAGCTGCTTGACAGAACTACTACAAAACAAGTAAAAAATAGAGCTCATGGAAGCAAAACTTGAAAGGCAGCTTTAGAACTATCTTTCTGCCGAGTCCCTCTGGGCCCGCCTTTTCTAATAATACCAGTCGAAAGTTGACAGAAACTATATAATTTCAATTGATGCCAGTTCTAATTCCTCTACTCTCTATTAGAGCTCCGTCTAATGACCATTGCATCACTAAATGTCTTATTCAGCTGAATGGTTAGACCTCTGATAGTAAATACATTCACCTGTTAAGCTCGTAGTGCAATCTTTTAGCATGCATCAAGGATTAGTCGATCATAATGTCGATTCGCATAATGCAGTTATGGGAGCGCAACTAATACTAAGCGCAGAAATGTAAAAACAGAGCGAAAAAGAGTAGCTAGGAGACAGATACAAAGATTATTTGCCTAAGTTAAGGCACAATTTAAAGAAGACATGGAAGTTAAGGGCAGATCAACTCTGGTTGCAGCTCACAACACCCTATCACAATCTCTGTCGTTGAATTATATGGTATCTCAGACTTTCATATATCTGAATGTATATCTTCGGCACGACACGGGGATGTAGTTGAGGTAGAAGTCGAAAATTTAGGAAGAATTAAGGATTCTAGTTTTGTAGATTAGCCAACATAATATCAAAATGTTCCTGATCTCTCGGCTATAGGCAAGCAAGAGGAGTGATATGTATGCACACAATGGATGGCCTCCTATTTTGCGGATGTTGCTTGCTATCTAATGTAATATGGATCAAATGCAACCTGATGCTTGAGTTTTTGCTGTTCGCATCCCGTTCAGAGTGGTCAAGTTCGTGATGTCGACTCTATCGCTCCTCAAATGCCTCCTCAAGCGCATGTGCTGCTTGAGTAATTGCCGCACGCGCTGCAGTTGTATCGCTTAACGCATTTAGCATCATAAAGTCGTGGATTGTTCCAAGATATCTAATTGCTGTAACTGTAACGTTAGCCTGCATGAGTTTGTGGGCGTAAGCTTCACCTTCGTCTCGAAGCACATCATTTTCATCTGTTATGACAAGTGCAGGCGGCAGCCCTCTGAGCTGGTCAATTGAAGCCCGAAGTGGTGAGGCGGTGGGCTGCTCTCGAGTTGCATTATCTGGTGTGTAATTATCCCAAAACCACATCATGGCTGCGCGTGTGAGCCAGTAGCCTTCTGCATATTCCAGATATGAGGTGGTATTAAAGTTGGTCCCGTCAGTCACTGGATACAAAAGCAGTTGAAATACGATCTCGGGGCCGCCGCGTTCTTTGGCAAGCATTGCAACTACGGTGGCCATGTTTCCCCCTACACTATCTCCCGCAACAGCTAGACGAGAAGTATCTACATTGATTGACTGTCCATTTTGTGCAACCCATTCTGTGGCTGAGTAGGCCTGTTCTATAGAAGCAGGATAGGTAGCCTCTGGAGAGAGAGTATAATTGACATATACTATAGCCGCATTTGCTTCATTAGCTAGTTGCTTCATCAATCTTTCATGAGTATCAAAGCCACCGGCGACCCATCCTGCACCGTGGAAAAACATTACCACAGGCAAAGTTTCATTGGTGCCCTGAGGCGTGATTATCTGAAGCGATAGCTCTTCTCCATTTTCTCCAATTGGTATGGTACGGTTCTCTACATCTGCAGGAGGTATCGTGACAAGATAATCTGCTTGGAGCCCAGACAATGTGGATCGCACCTCTTCTGGAGATAGCGTGTAAATCGGCGGGACACCTATGAGTGATTCCAAGAAGGTCTGCCCCTCCTGCGCTACTGTGGTATAGTTTGCGTCCTGTCCGTAAGCTGCTTCTAGGGCATTTTCAAACTTAATAGCTCCTCCCAAAACTACTGACGATAGAATAGATGCCGCACCTAAGGCGGACAATAATAGAAGAAAATAATACTTCATTTCCTCCATTCTGCGTAACATCTTGCTATTATTAAGATTATCTAGTAATTGATAAATTATGCATTTGTGCTCTAGAAAGGATAATCGTAATAGTATGATCCTTGTGAGGGTAACAACTAAAGCTGTAATTAGAGGTAACGTTCTAAACTGAATGCCTGAAAATTAAGATACCTTGGATCCACTCTCATTTGTAAATGTTTTATCTCTCGGAGCCCTCTGGCCCCGCCTAAATTAAAAAATCGTTCAAAAGATGGAGTCAATGCTTATTGTAGGCGTGTATTTGATTATTGCTTTACTTAACTAAGCCTAGGGACATCTACAATGAATTTGATAATACTGTTCTCTAATAACCTCAATAAGGCTAAGCCATATACATTCAGAACCTTTTTCGCTTCTAGCCCTAAAGAGTAAGTTCAAGGCTTGTCAAAAAAAGCAAATCATCAGTTAGAATTAATAGATCAAATTGATTTAGCCTATGTTGGCACTTATCTAAGCCAGTGAGTACAATACGTCCTTATAACACTTTAACCAAAACAACTGTAAAAGCAATCACTGTGATGGGGTTATCGCTTCTTGCGTTTACGTCAATTGGATTTGTTCAAACGCCATTAGCAGTGGCCACCCCAGCAACATCGTCACCCCTCTCTTCATCTCCTTCCTCCTCCTTAGCTGAGAGGGAACAACAAGAGCAGCAAACTACAACGACGGTCATTTCATCAGCGACCAATAGGAGTTTTGATAGAATTGTATCATTAGCAGATGAAATAATATCGTTGGCCAATGAACCTGGACAATCTCCTACTCAAATAGATGAGACCATTCTTCAAATTGGTATGAGAGATCATGGGATCCAGATGTTATCTGAAGAAGCGGCCCTGCTACCTCATATTGAATCGATATTTGGACAGAGTGATACAACAGCTGGGTCACCAACTACTACTGCAGCAAATGGTGCGACAAATAATAATACTGGTAACACAATTAACGCTGAAGGTTCAAGTACCACCATACCATCAGAGACCGAGCCTATAGTCATCAACAATACATTAGCAGGTCTTTCAGAAACAACAAACGAAACATCTGCAGCAGCAGAAGGTATTGAGTTACAGGATATTAATTCACTCTTCTCCAGTATATCGAATATAGCACAAGAAATACGAGACATGGCCAGCCAACAGTATACTACCAACAAAGAAATCGATAATACAGCGCATGCTATTATTATGAGGTCAGAAGGGATTATGTCCTTGCTCCGGGATCTCGACATTGTGACTCAAATCAGAGAGAATTTTTTGGCTACATCAAACAGAACTTCGCCGTCATAACAACAATAACTACCGTGTCAACAATTCCACATTAGATTTTTTCAATATTTTTCTTGATTCAATCTTTAAAAAGAATTCAGTCATTTATCCTAGACGTGAGACTTGTCAATGCAGTCAATCAGCTGCACGCCACAATATAGCGACATTGGAAAAGCTGTCGTGTTAGGTTTGACGTTAAAATACTGCCAACTGAGTCCAAATTTTAAGTTTTTTCTGTCGAGTCTGTTTGGGCCCGCTGAAACAACTTACTACTGGTTCCCTCATTGGATAGTTCGTATCGCCATTCACTATGGCGCGGTAAGGATAAATGCCCACAAAGTGCTTGAAAAGATCAAAAATAGGTCGTAGTCTTTTCTGTAGATTCAGCGCATTTTGATACATATACGCACCTGGAGATTCACAATTTGAATTCTATTTGACACCCTGCCCTGCAGAATATGGCTCTAATGATTATAAAGAAATAAGAATCATCACGAGACGTTATCATCTTTTTAGTGAGAGTTGTTTTTATTGTCGTCATTTGTACTTGGTCTTCCTAGTAAGCATTAAGCTTTCATACAGCTCAGGATTTCGTTCTTTGAGTGCTTTGCCATTTCATTGCTTGTATACTCACACATTTACATAGATAGCAGAGAAACCGCTGATGTTATATGAAAGCATGTTTTCAATGGCCTTTCTGGGTTTTGGTGGATTTGAACCAGTCAATTAGGTCAATTGGGTCAATTATATGCATGTTTTTACTATTAGATTCAGTGCCGTATTTACCTAGAATAAAAGAATTGGACTGGTGGAATTTGGTAAAAAGCTATAGACGATTTGTAATAACTTTACCTCACGATTCACCAAACTAGATGAGGATTAACTATTCCTCCATTCCCAGATTCGTCTTCCATTTTCATCATTTATATAAAGACCAACAACATTGTCCATGAAGCTTAAGTCTTCAGAAGCAGTGGATAGAAACATAATTCCTCTGAATGTTGGCCTTCTCTCTGTGTTAAGATCACCCGTATCATCACCACTGCCATCAACATTTACTCCAAGATCATAGGCATTCCAGCTTATTATATCTCCATTCTCAGTAGTTATGATTCCTTTGCCAATGGCCTGATGTGTTCCATTATGATGAATAGTTTCAACAAAGGTTCCAGTGTTAGTGACATTTCCAATATTTCTGATAAGTGCTTTTTCTACAAATGATTCTTTTTGTACAACAACAGAAGGAGATGCCTCAAGTATTTCCACATTAGTGATGTTGCCGCTTATTGCCTGATAAAAAGGCTCATCATCTATCATCAATGGCTGAGGTGACTCTCTGGGTTCTGGTATCTCTGGAATTGTAGTAGTGGTTGTCGTCTCTGTTGTTGTTTGTTGTGCTATTGCAGGAGATAACGATGATGCTGGAGCAAAAAGAAAAGCAAGTGCCCCTAATGCAAAAGCAAGAACTCCTAGCCCAGCTAACTGCTCATATACTTTCAAATCTATTTATGTAGCACTAACTTAACGATAATAATATTTATAATGTATTTAGGTTAAAAATCTTCTTGCTTATCTTCTAGAGATCTAATTAACTTTGCTTTGCAATATGCATATCATAATACTCATTAAGTACTTCCCTACGTTAATTTTTGTTTTGTTTTTCTCGTTGAGGGGATGACAACCAAAAATTCAGAGCCTAAAATCATCCTCTGTATCATGGTCAATGCCTGTCCGGAGGATGAGTATCATACTTAAAGACAACTCTAATTATCGGATTCCAACTCAAATACAAGTTTAGAGTAGTACGGTTCAAGGAATGGGAACATATTACTTTGTTATCATAAGCATGCGCTTTTTAGTCACGGCCGTTTTCCAAACATGATAACCGAGTCCAAATTTTGAAGTTTTTTCTGCCGAGTGCCTCTGGGCTCGCCTAAATTAAAAACCGTTAAAAAATTAAGGACAGAGCAAAAAGTTGCTCTATCTTTGGTTGGTGTTACTGGCTCGCTATGCTTTTCTTTAAAGGAGCGCTGAAGCTATTGTGGTGAATCACGATCGCCTCTGCCTTCCAGTTCATCACCTGCTGTTCCTGCTTCGGTTGTTCCTTCTCTTCATTAGATGTCAGCACTGGAGTTATGATGTTGAGGTTTTTAGGATATACGGTGTAGTGATCTATTCATTGGAGTGCTTGCTCCGCAGATGAGATTAGGTTATCCCTGTATTAACAATAGCATAGGATGTAAGGCAGATTCAAGGTTCCGACTCGCATCCTATTCAGAGAAAAGAATACAAGATGTCGTAAAAAATAATTTGAGATGCCTTCAAAACATCTTACAGTATAACCTGAAGCATGACTTGCTATTCTTTAGAATCAGTTCGGACCTCGTGCCCTTTGCCTCACATCCTATCTGCAAGTTTAATTGGATGAATGTTTTCAGAGGAGAGTTCGAGTCTATTGGGAATTTCATCAAATACAACAAGATGAGAATATCCATGCATCCGGGTCAGTACGTCTTGCTAAATGCACTGGATGAGAAAATCCGCTCCAGAAGCATAGCTGAATTGACATACCATTGTAACTTGCTTGACTCATTAGGGCTAGATAAGTCTGCAAAAATACAAATTCATGTAGGAGGGGCTTATGGAGATAAGATTCAGGCATTAACGAGATTTGTTAATGTCTGTAGATCACTTGAATCCCCGATTAGAAGCAGGTTAGTAATAGAAAATGACGAACGTCTTTTCAGCCTCAAAGATTGTCTAGATATTCATGCACGAACTGGAATCCCTGTTGTATTTGACACACTGCATCACGGGCTCCTGAATAATGGTGAGAGTTTGCCAGAAGCAATCCATAAAGCCAGTTGCACATGGGATAAAAAGCATGATGGAATATTGATGGTGGATTATAGCGATCAAGAAGAAGGCGAAAGGTTAGGTGCACATTCGTATGACATTAACCTTGAGTCATTTAGGCACTTTTTACAATGTATTAAGGAATTCGACTTTGACCTTATGCTAGAGATAAAAGACAAGGAGAAAAGCGCATTACAGGCTAAGTCAATAATTGATTCTATGCCATTAAAAATACAAAGCCAACATAACGTTCAAAACTGATAGCCCAGAACTCGTCAGTATAACGATCCATAAGTTCCATCCATTTTAACCCCTACAGTAAATGCACTGTGTTATGTCATGATATTTAAACATGCAATACATCTTCAATCATATCACGTTGAAGCGTGATAACAACTACCTATCGCACTATAGGCAGATGTGACCTTCAAGCTACCAAATAAGGTTATCTAATATACTGCTTAATGATAAAAGACGAATGTCAGAGGGCCCTGAAGTAAGACGTACCGCTGATAAGCTTTCTTCTCTTCTCATAGGGCGACTTATTGATAAGGTTATTTTTAGGAACTCCGAGTTACAAGAGGTTGTACAGAGCCTGATTGGAACTCATATCGAACGGATTGAGACTCATGGTAAGAATATTGTGATTCGATTTAGTAACGGTATCTATTTGCGCAATCATATGATGATGTGGGGAAAATGGAGAATTTATGACAGAAAGCAATATGATGAAGGCAGGGCGAAACCGCCTCCAAGAAGAGGAAAAACACTCATAGGTTTGAGGATGAAGAACGACAAGAAGGCAACTAGTCAACCATCATTAGCATCTACAAGATGTGAGAAAATTGATATTCAAAATAATAGTAATATGGATAGTCCACCCAGCAGCTCAACGTCAAAAGAAGTTGGTGAATTTTCCATTTCCGATGATGTTAATAGCGACAGGAGGCTTAGATTGGCTATCATAACAACAGATCATGTTGCTGTCCAATTTAACGGTCAAATTCTGAAATTTTCAGAATCTAATCCATTTTTTACCGAGCAGGCTCTTATGAGGCTTGGTCCTGATCCCCTCAAACCTAACTTCTCATATCATGAAGTTAGAATCAGATATGACGCAAGATTAAAGATGAAACTTGCTGATCTTTTACTCGATCAGACCTTTGTCGCTGGAGTTGGTAACAAGTACAAGTCAGAATTACTATTTCTATGCAGGCTGTCTCCATTCATTAATGGTGGTCAGGTATCGCCAGAGAAGAGGGATTTTCTA
>DATAAU010000067.1:0-12890 GCA_036259955.1 Nitrososphaera sp.
GCGTCTGAAAATCCCAGATGATGTGTATATTGAAGTCTCGTTAACCCAATGATTAACTAATTTTTTTGAAGGAGCCTTTAGGAACCCTGATGTGCTGCGAGGCCTCAGGGTGCAGGATTTTTGCCATTATTTCAAGACCTACTACAGTGCGAGGCCCTGGTTTGCTAAAATATGCGTTCGCATTGACCGCGTATACATTTCCCTTTTTGACTGCTTGAAGTGATTTCCACTTTTCATTGTCCATAAGCCCTGGCAATTCTTTCAACGTTCGTTCTATGTCAAAGCCACATGGCATAACCACAATGATATCTGGATCCAGCTGTAGTGCTTCTTCTATATCCATTCGCCGCGATGGCTCCCCAACAGTACTTAGACCATTTATACCACCAGCGTATTCAACCATCTGAGGCACCCAATGTCCTGCAGTGAAAAGCGGTTCAATCCACTCGACACATAGCACACTAGGTCTGAACTTTATCTTCATACTGCGTACTATGTCGACACGTTTTTGCAGAGAAGCTACAATCTTTTTCCCCTCACTAACCTTTCCTATTTTTTCAGCTACATCCATTATGCTGACCAGTATATCATCAAGATCGTGAGGGTCAAGAATTAGCACATCCGGCTGGCCACCGAGAATGTTTACTGCTCTGCTTATTTCTCTAGTGAATGGAGAGCAGACTTCGCAAAGTCCCTGTGCAACAATGAGATCAGGATTGACTCTTTTCAAGGCCATTTCGTCTACCACGTAAATATCCTTGCCTGACCGCAAGAGTTCGACTACTTTATTATCAATATCCTGCGCTGTCATCTGACCGGGGTCAAAAGAGGACCGTATGATCTGAGGTTTTTTCCTTGCCTGCGGTGGAAACTTGCACTCATGAGTTACGCCCACTATTTGGCTTCCAGCCCCAAGTTCATAAATTGTTTCTGTTGCGCTGGGAAGAAATGATACGATCCTCATAGCAGATTATGAACAAAATTTCATCTCTTAAAAATCTGACTGATTATATTTTATCGCAATAGGTTGAGGCTCCTGCTTAACAAGACGTTGGATGCATCTATAACCATATTGGAATCAATCGTTGCTATATCGCAGTAGAAATCCCCTCCTCTTTTCCAATCAGTTCAGAATAGATTATTATCGGTAATCTTTCACATACCAGTCTCTTTGCATAAGATTAGCTCAGCAATCCCAAATAGCGTTATTAATATTATTATCAGCATTATCATGTTTCATGCTTTGTTATCTTGCACTTCTGTCTTTCAACTGGTATCCGCACAGGAACAGACCCGACTCGAAGCAGTTACTGATCAAGGTACATTCAAAGTTCAAATAATTTGGACTTCAAACGCAATTGGCGGCTCAAACATGTTTGAAATCCACTTTATTGATTCCGACACAGAAAGCGAAATTGAAGATGTTAAGTATGATATTTCAATTTACAGGGATGATCAACCTGAGGTTCAGCGGTTAGATCAGGTTTCGATTTTTCAGGAGTTCTTCTTTGAAGATGTAGGATCTTATGAAATAAGAATAGACGATATTGAAGATTTGGGCGAGCACGCCACGATACCAATAAAAGTTACTCCAGAATTTGGACATAAGACAATCTTGTTAACTGCAGCAATCCTTGGGGTAATAGTTGTTAGTGCAATAAGGAGCAATAACAACAATCTATTTAGGCAGAGAGTTTGATTTCAATACGATGGCAACTAGAACATTCTTGATTACTTTACTGATAATAGCAGTAGTTTGTCCTACATTAGCTGCATATGCTCAAGATGGGATGAGGAACTCCACAAGCGGCAACAGCGTCGATGTGTTAGTAGAGCCAACATGGAACGATGGCGGTCAAGCTACTTTCAGGGTGAGCTTTTTGAGACCTAGCACAGACACTTTGCAGGAACACATTGACTACACTTTTGCTATAATGAAGGATGGCGAGGAAGTATTCGATGCCGGATTAGCCGGTCAACCATTACTTCACACAGCAGAAGGACTTGTGACCATACCTCAATCGCCACAACCTTCATACCAGTTTCCAGGCAACGGAGATTATTCTCTAACGATTTCAGTTCACGCGATTAACTTTTTGCCAATAACCCCAGAAACTAGTACGTTTCCCATCACAGTAGTCCCGGAATTTCCTGTTGGAGGGATTGTCACTGCTCTCTTGGTTGCATTCATGACAGCTGCCGTAGTACTTTCACAAAGGTTTAGGTTAATCTAGGATATTTTTTCCCTGCGCGATATAACGACAGCTCCTATTGCGATACCAGCAACGCCTGTTCCAACCCCGATCAAACTGAATAGATATGCCCTATCCGCCGATGTTCTCAATTCTTCAATAGATTCCATGATGCCTTGGGTAGCGTTATTGGCGTTTTGAGCCCCAATATTAGCTTCCTCAACTTGGGCAGTTAGGTCGGTAATGACTACCTGTAACTGCTCAACCAATCCTTGAGGTATCTGATTGCCGCCGCCGCTGCCGGTAGTCGTTGCTGGTGGAAAGCTAAACCGTACAGTGTCTTCTACGTCTTCAATTTGCATCTGTCCGTCGATAGCCTGTCCTGCTATTGTCCCTCTCATGATTATTGCATATTGCCCCGTCTGCGTAGGAAGTATTGTAGCACTGTAGGTGCCTGCCTCTTCTGCAGGCAGGAATTCAAGAGGTCTGCTCTCGGTACCTTTCTGCAGGGTTACTTCTAGCTGCGCTACAGCATTATTGATTGGCTGTCCGGTTGAAACATTTGTTATTATCAATACAATGCCATTAAGCTGGCTTACTAGAGGCGGCTCGTCTAGCCATCCACCTACGATACTGATGTTACCTACTACCAATTCTTCATGGGCAACTGCAGGGTTCGTATTGAAAGCAAGAAACGATAAAAGTAGTGTAGCTGCCAAAAATAAAGCAACCTTGTCCATTTGATGAAAGTCCTCTTGTAATGTTTATAATCTTTGGGTGTACTTCGTACTTTGTACTATAAAACAAGCAAGAGTCAAATAGAGTAAATGTGATATCTTGCATGAGTTGCTCAGGCTCTGGCATTATGCGGTTATAGGAGCTCTCACTATAATCGTGTGTGGATCCTCCTATTTGCCGCAATCGTTCGCACATCCCGTGTATGTTGATTCTTCGCCAAAAGCCTTTCAGGGCGTCTCTTCATCGCCCACAGAAGTCGAAGTGTTCTTTAGCGAACCAATTGAGCTCGATTATAGCAGCATCAGAGTTCTTGGACCAGATGGCAGTACAGTCGACCTGGACGATCCGCATAATGTTGATGGAGATACTGCTTCAATAGGTGTTACATTACAACCTGATCTTCCAGAAGGTGAGTATACAGTAACAACTAGCGTACTGTCAGCTGTTGATGGGCATGTAGTCCAAGAAACTTTTACCTTTGGAGTTGGGACGACTGTACAGCAACAAGCTGGAGCAGGCGGCCAGCAGCAACAGCAACAGAGAGACATTTTGTCCCCAGAAGAGTCAATCTCAAGATTCCCTGGCATGGTAGGACAAGTGATGGTTGTGGGAGCGGCCTTTGCAACACTGTGGATCTGGAAACCTCTTATGAGGGTGCCGTGGCTGTCAAGCGCGCTCTCAAAGACTCGAATTTCCATCGACAGAGGCATGATGCGCATAATAATAATCGGGACTGGTCTTGTGCTTGCATCTGGGATTGCTATGATAATAGTACAGGCAGTTTCGATTAATGCAGGAGTACCGGAAGCAATAGCTACAAAGTTTGGCAATGTGTGGTTGACAAGAATGCTTCAGTCGTCAGTACTGATGGGCATTGCTTTGGGGGTTTACCGCAAGCTTACAAAGAACAACGGGTTTGTGAGCAGAGCCGAAGTATACGCCATACTTATCCTTGGACTTGCAGTGCTCGTAACATCTAGTCTTATAGCACACGCAGCAGCAACCAGCCAAGTCGCTGCAATACTGCTTGACTTTTTCCACAATGCTGCTGCTTCGATATGGATAGGCGGCCTAATATTGCTTGGATTCGTGGCCGTTCCCAAGATCCTTTCAATTGGCGACCACATGATCAGATATGCTTCACTTTCTATCCTGATCCCTCGTTTCTCCACAATAGTAGTCACGCTGCTTGGCATTGCTGTCATAACGGGTCCCGTGCTACTGTTTACGCTTGAAAGTAATCTTTCGCTTACCGTTGCTTCTGTATACGGCCAGATACTAGCTGTCAAGTTGGGACTAGCAGCAGTAATGGTAATAATGGGCGCTTATTCTCAGTTCATTGTACAGAAAAAGGCAGTTGCATTTATGGTTAGCAGTGGGGGAGGTGGTGTTGGTGCTTACAGTCGAACAGGCCTACACACAGATAGCCTTAGACACTATGGCAAAATGCTCAAAGCAGAGGCGGGCGTTGGAATGCTACTCTTATTTATGGTTTCATTGATGGCTAACGGTGCTCTGCCTTCTGGTCAATTCCCTGCGTACCAGCGAGAAGGGTTGGATACGCAGGCTGCATTTGCTGAGGCACTGAGTACTGATTTTATGAGGACACTTTACGCATCCGGAGGTACCATAAAACTTAACATAAGCCCCTTTGCAGTAGGGCAAAACGCTTTTACGCTATCATTCTTTGGACAGGACGGCAGCAATGCTACAGGCATCGAGTCTGCCATCATAAAGCTGACCCAACTCGAAAGAGGCATCGGCCCGATAACAGTGGAAACTTCAGAGCAATCAGAAAATCTATTTTCAGCAGATGCTGCTTTTAGTTTGCCCGGCATCTGGCATATTGAAATCGAAGGGGTGAACACTCAGGGAAGCAACATGCTGACCTCTCTTGATACAAACATAAAACCATCAGTATCTAATCTTCAATTTGACACACAGATATACAATATGTCCGCCAACAACAGCCTTCCTCTGTACCCGGTATTCGATATGCAAAGACAATCGATATGGGTGGGTGATTCACTGCCAGGAAGCGGAACGATATGGCAGCTTGACATCGCAACTGGCAACTATATTATGCACAAGATAAACGCCACACACGTGACCCAAAGCGTGCTCGCCTCAGATGGCTCCCTTTGGTATATTGATCCACTGGGTGCTGAGAACAATGGCGTGGTTGGCGTTTACAACCCCTCAGATAACTCAAGTAGCAGGCGCTATGTAATCCCGGAGGAAGGCATCCCATCAGGGATTGCAATAGATGGGAATGGCAGCCTATGGATGCCCCTAGTCGTAACAAATGGGGGCGGGAAAGTTATCAAGTTCAATCCTGCCGATGAAATGTTTTCATCCTACAATATACCAACTCCAGGCGCAAGGCCGGCAGGAATCACTTCTGACAACAAAGGCAACATCTGGTTTGCAGAAGCTGGTGCAGGAAGTATTGCCAAGATAGACCCGGCAACGGGAAACATCACAGAGTACAAACCAAAGACTCCCTCCCAGATTCTTGATGAACCTGTAGCAGTATTTGCAGACCCTAATAGCTTCGATATTTACATCACAGAGCATGGCGGCCACACGATAACTGTCTACAACTCATTACTTGGCACATTTCGTGATTATCCCTCAATCAACGAGGCGGGTTTGCCCTTTGGTATGGCAATGGATAGCTTTGGCAACCTATGGTTTGCGCAACATGAAATCGATAAAATCGGAGTAATAGACCCAAGGACTGGCGAGGGTACAGAGGCTAACCTCCCTATCACAGGATCATTTGTCCAATGGATAACTTCAGACAACGATGGAAGGATCTGGTTTGCAGCCCAACGAGGATCTGCGCTTGGAAGTATTGATATCAGTGCTAACCCAGCCGCCGTCTCCGCTCAGACAACTAACAATGAAGAACAGCAACAACAACAGAATAGCAGTTCCAGCCCTGTATCACCCATCCCGCAACTTGGATTCTCATTTGCAGAAGTAGCAGGACCCATTATAGCAGCGGGAATAGTCATAAGCGCTCTTACATATGCAAAGAGTGCGACAGACCTAAAGCGCAACATCCGTACGGCAATCAGATTAGATAAATAAAACACACATTGCTAGCGTGACTGTGGCAATTTTTCTAGGCATGGTATCTGTCCTAGCCTATGCAAGAAGCAGAAACAGCAGGTTATTGTTTATGACAATTGGTTTAATTGGCCTAGCTGCAGTGGAATTTCTCTACCTATCAGATGCCGCATGGCCCAATAACGTAATTCTTATTTCCACAGTTGGCATTGAATTATCCATATTATACTCTTAGCAATATTGACCATGTTTTTCTTGGGTGTACTAAGGGTGAGCAGGTGATGGATCAGTCAACTGCGATGATAGGTACACGATCCATGTTGCTTAGGAGTATTGAGCAAAATCCCGGCACACGATATAGAGAACTTTTGAGAAGAACTGGACTAGTAAATGGAATACTAGGCTACCATCACTCCGCACTTGAAAAGTCATATGTTATCAAAGTAGACAGACAACCTAGAACCACAGGGTATTATCCAGTTACAGTGTCAGACAAAGAGTATAATATCTTAAAGTTTGTTAGACATAAACCTGTCAAGCAGATAATGATTTTTTACTTGAACGGGATCTATGTACATTTAACGAGATTGTTGACCATTGCAAAAGGCTGCCTCTACCGTGTCCTAACATCTCCGACGGTTAAGAGAGGGAGGTATGATCTCGATAAGGCATGGTGAACACCAACTTTACAGCTTGACCAACAAGGCGTCTGTGAGATGCTGGCTAAATACAAGGCAAGCTTTACTGATAGGGTCTGGAGAGCTACGAGGAAAGGATGGAAGAACTATAAGTCCGAGCCGCAGTAATAGGAATACTGGCTTGAAACCTCTGCGCACTTCATTGACGATTATTGTAATATCAGTATTATTACTGATTGTTGCAGGGATAGATAATAAGGTACTAGCTGACTCGCTACAAGATGGTGCCTCAAAGCAGAGAATAGGCAATTATGATGTTGAAATGATAACAGATCCAAAAAGCCCCGTTGTGGGCAGTTCTATATCTATTCTGTTACGAATTTCAGGAGTAAACGGCGATCACTTGGTTGATGTTCCCGCTACAATAAGAATAGTCAAGGATGGGGCTGAAATACAACAAACGAATCCAATAATTGTGCCGTTTGGTCACTATACTCACCACTTTACATTTGAACAAAGTGGCAGGTATACGGTCTATGTAGACATAAACGATTACACATATAGCGGAGAAATACTGACATTTACTTTCTTTATCAATGTAGCAGGAACCTATGACTACCTTTTTGTTGTTGCGCCTGTTGGAGTTGGAATTGCTGTTGCCACGATCATTCTGCTCGCTTTCGTTAAAAAGAAGATGACAGAAAGAAGAAACAAGCAGCAGAGCAAAGCTAAAGAAGCCGACTAATGATTGAGACAAAATCTAACTGTTCTCGCACTCTGCCTGCTGTTTCTTTGAAGGGAACTTTATAGATATCCCTATCGTTGTGGGATAGTTGGCTGAAAGAAATATAATCTGATCTCAGTCGTTTTAAGAAATGAAAACAATTCTCATAGATAATTTTTTTACATCGTTTGAACAAGGAATGAAAGGTTCCTATGTAATTATTTATTCTACAATACATATTTAGAGGCAGAGCCTCGCTGCGCATGGTTGAAATATGTATATCTTTAATTTGAAATCGTATAGGCACAAATGTCAAACCTGACCTCGATTGCCTTTGAAATTTCCATTAGCATTATTCTAAGTTTTATTCTTGCTGGCTTAACCTTTAGTGGAGGCTCAGAAATAACTTATGCCCACTTCTTCGGTACTACGAAAAACGTAGACAACTATCAGGTGATATTTGCGCCAAGTCCCTCTACTCCTGTTGCAGGGGACAATTCTACGTTACTTAACTTTAGTGTACTTGAAAATAATGCCAATGTTTACAATCTTTATGTTGCAATGGTAGTCACTGATAAACAATCAGGTAATATCATTGGCCAGATCCCCTACAAGTTTCAGGAGTTTAGTGACATTACTATACCCTACATGTTTAATGAGACAGGCACCTATGTAGTGACGTTACAAACCCGGATAACCGGGGACGAAAAGTATCAAAATACGCCTTTAGTGGCAAGCTTTGATATTTCTGTAGGGAATCAGCTGATACCATTTGATGAATTGATGTTATTCTATGTCACACCTGCTACAGCAGCCGTAGCAGGCATTGCAATATACTTGCATTCCAAGAAAAAGTTATAGACAGTTCATTTAACTCACTACAACAGACCATAACTAAATCCCGCTGAAATGCAAAAATGATTGTACTTAATTAAAAAAGCAGAGGAATGCATGTCATTGTGCTCTTTGACTTAGTGAGTAAACAATAAAATATTTTTTCTTTCGTAGGTTATCTAAAAAATCTTTTCGCCATGGTTATACTAATACGATCAACATTTGGTCTCATTCTCAGTATACTTCATCATGCTTTCTAAATGCTCCGTAATATAGCAGTATGATTAAAGCAAGCGAAACGATATACCAATTTGGTATCACGAAACTGCCCATATCTATCGCTCCAAGGTGCATAGAAGTCCAATCTGAGAATTGCATAAGCTGGAAGCCTTTTGGGTCATCTGCTAAAGGAACTAACGCTCTATTAACAAACCATGCAAGATCTTCAATTGTTATAGCAGCTATGAGGTTAGCAAATCCTAGCATTAACGCCTTTATTCTTCTATGCCTTCCGAGCAGTTTGAAGGCCATATCGTCCCACAGAGCAACAAAACTAATCAGAATAAAAATGAAAAGCATTGGAAACAAGTGATACTGATACATGTTGCCAATGATCGGCTTTGTTTCTCTACTTCTGTCAAAGTTAGCATCATTTACTTCTACCCTTCCGTTAGAGATCTGTAATGCAGGATCCTTGATGTAGTAGTATTCAAGATGCGCAAACGACACTGCAAATACAGCGCATATGATGGCAGTTGAGATGAATTCTATTCTCCTGGCTCCTAGTTGTTTGACGATGTGCTCCCTATGAGACATTGAATGGTTGTGATCTTCTGATTCCGGCTTGATAACAAAATAGGTGTGATCATAAATTAAATCAGTTATTATACAATTTTAGTGAGAGAAGAAGTGAAGGCTTCTAGTGCTTAGTTTATCTGCTATGTATGCTTAGGTTAAGCGAGAATGTCTGTCGATCCAAACGTTACGCCTGCGCCGTTATCTCATCAGCATACTGCTTCTCCGCCTCCTCATAACCCTAAGAGGACATATCATAGGAAGAAGTCGGTCAAGTCAGAGGATATCGACACCGTACTGGTGGTCAATCCAAACTCTAGTAGTGGGCTGACCGGAAAAGGCTGGAACGAACTGTATTCTGAAATCAAGCAAGCGCTAGGCGTTAGTGTTAAAGTAGCTTTGACCAAGAAAGCAGGAGATGGTACTGTACTTGCACGAAAATTCTTAAAACAAGGATTCAAAAAAGTTGTGGCTATAGGGGGCGACGGAACTTTAAATGAAGTTGCAAACGGGTTCTTTGAAGATCCTGTAGGGATAAATTCTAACAACATCGATACATCAGCTGGGTTTCCTCCTTTGGAACCGATAAATCCTGATGCCATAATGGGAGTTGTACCAGCTGGCACGAGAAATGTTCTTGCCAAGTCCCTAGGCTTACCCGAAGGAATTACCAACTGTTGCACGGCGTTTCACTTAGGAAAATCAAAAAAGCTGGATGTTATCTATGCCACCGTTACAAGTCCAGAAGATCATTCATCGGTGACGAGCAGGATTTGTCTTAATGCCGCTGAGATGGGCATTGCAGGAGAGATAATTGAGAGGTCAAAGAAGGTGCGAGAAGTGGTCAACAGTAGAATTGTATCTACTATCACGAGTATTGCAGCTACTTTGCCCACATATCAAAGCAATGAGTGTGAAATATCGGTTAATAATGACAGCAAGAAATTTGTTGTCAAAATGACCATGGCAGTGGTTGCTAATGGTCAATTCCTGGGCGGTGGATTTAAGGCAGCACCGCATGCCAACATGTCAGATGGGTTACTTGATCTGGTTGTTCTAAAGGATTCAGGAAGCCTAAAAATGATTGATGAGCTCCTTAATATGAAGGATGGCGATTACAAGGAAGAGGATAACATAATCTATAGACAGGTTAGAAAGGTGACCATAACATCAAAGGAAAGGGATGTTACTGTTACAGTTGATGGAGAGCCGATTGGCATTTTGCCCGCAACATTTGAGGTTATTCCGCAAGCATTGACGTTAAGGATGTAACTATATATTTACCAACATTTTCATGAGCATGCGCAAAAAATTGAATCGATTGGCTGAGACAGAAATTTTCCTGCGGCGTATAGGCCCCAGAATCTTTGGGGTTTCATAGATTCCAGTTGCATACTACATACGACGGTATCGAAGCACAGACGAGGCGTATATATTGAGAAAGCGTGAGAATCCTATCAAAGCATATGTGCAGAATAATTGTTGGGGTAGTTGCTGTCTTTATTATTTCGTTGTTTTTGCCTAGTCTGGCATTTGCACAAGCCCAAGATGATTTCCAAGTGGCCAAGGGTGAGCGAAGTGAGAGCTTTGTACTTCCTTATATTGCTGCGAACAGAAATGAACAGGATCCTCTTGTATACACATTCGATAAGCCCCTTCCAACAAACTGGATACTATCAATACAGAACAATGTTTCGTATGTACCAAGGGAAGGTGCTAGAACCATAATAAAGATACAGGAGCAGGCACCAAGCGAAAAATTCATTGAACTTGCAATATATGGCGACCAAACTAGGAGATACTGGGTAGCAGCTAATACCGCTGAGGCCGGATACGCCAGAATTTATGATAGTCAAAATGGCTGGTCAACCGAACGACCTATTTCCGTTACTCATTCACTGAACTCAGGCCTGATTGTTTCAAACGGGCAGAGGACAGTAGTTGATAGACTTGACCTTGATGGGTTTGCAATTTCTTCAATCCAGATCTATGGAAATGATGGAAACTCTACACTTGCCAATGCATACGCTGGGGAAGTTGCTTTTCAAGTCTTTTATGGAAACATTGAAGAGTCACCACTATACTTTGTGCCAGCAGCAGTCGGGGCAGGTATGATAGGGCTCGTAATTAGCCTCCTGATATTCAAGAAGAGAAAGCGTTCTGATTAGAATTGTTGCGACTATGATTGTAGTATTTACACATTCCCGTTAGGTCACATATCTCGCACATGGGCCTGATAGGCATGCAGACGTTTTGTCCATACATGACAAAAGTATTGTTTACTCTAGTCCATAGTTGCCTGTTAACTATCCTGTTTAGCTCTATCTCAGTCTGCTTGACTGTATTCGTGTGGACAAGCCCTAGTCTGTTTGAAATCCTGTGTACATGTACATCTACAGGTATTGCTGGTTTGTTGAAGGCATATACTAGGACACAATTGGCGGTCTTTCTGCCAACTCCGGGCAACTCTAAAAGACTGTCTATGTCATCAGGCACCTGACCGCCAAATCTGCTCATTATTATCTGTGAAACCTGCTTTATCCGTTCGGCTTTCACATTGTAAAAGCCAATGCTATGGATTAACTTCTTTATTTCTTCAATGTCAGCCGAGGCGATGTCGTGTGGTGTCCTGAACCTTGAGAAAAGCATCTTGATGACCTTAGTTGTGTTCTCGTCCCTTGTACGCGCTGACAAAATAGTTCCAATAAGAATCTTAAATGGATCATTCTGCTCTTCCATTTGGAGGCCGCGAAGAGCAGTGAGCCGCTGGAGCTTTTTCTCGCGTCCGAGGACCCGGTCCATTTTTTTTAATATTATATTCATCAAGTGTTCTGGCAACTTGAATATCTTTGCCGTAAGAGTATAATTTTGTAGTGGTGATTTGAAAAGGTTTGTTAATTGTATCATGATGGTACCGATATGCCATCCCCTAGTCCGAGCGTGTTTTGGACCGTCTCGGCTATAGACATATCATGTTATGGCCACTGTATCTCTATAGTATTCCAAGCTTCATTTCCTTCATCTTAATATGGAAACAATATAAATCGCCTCTTGCTCAATTAAAAAATTAACCGGCGTAATCATTGTCTTAATGATAATAATCTAGCAGGCTCCTTTGAGCATCCTTCTTTCTTTGAATAATTTCTTCCCTAACTAAGTGGGTAACGAGTAAGCCTATTTTTCTGACCGGCGGCCTATCTTCAGATAGGTCAAATTTATCCAACAACTTGCCAATAACAGAAGAAATACTTTCGCTATCGCTCCGAAACTCATCAAACGAAGTTACCCTGGTTTCCACAGAAAAATTAGTTCGTACGAGCTTAATACCCACTGTCCGAAAGAGGTAACTGTGTCCTTTAACCCTCTGGTAAAGCTCCTCAACTAGGCTATCGATGTGTCCCCGAATCTTTTCTTTATCTCGAGTATATGTATCCAGAGTATCCTCAGTACTGAGAGAGACATTGTCTGTTCTTGGGGCTACCGCCTCGTCATCAGTTCCGTTAGCAACTTTCCACATCCAATAACCATTTTTTCCAAACCGTTCTGTTAAATTCTGAACATCCGCCTTGGCTAGTTGCCCTAGTATGTGTATGTCCATTTCTTTTAGTGCTCTTTGTGTTTTTGGTCCAATGCCTGCTACGGTGCCGACATCAAGGGGTTCAAGAAATTTCTTTAGCTCGGTAGGATAAACAACTGTTAGACCATCAGGTTTCTCAAAATCAGACGCAATTTTTGCAGCAGATTTTGTTGATGCAATTCCTATGGAGGATGACAGGCCGCCACTTTTTTCTTTAATTGTATCCTTTATTTTTGCAGCGTACGCTTCAGGCCTTTCGCTTTGGATTCTTGTTGTACAGTCCAAGAAGGCCTCATCTATACTTGCCTGTTCTAATG
>DATAAU010000068.1:0-50069 GCA_036259955.1 Nitrososphaera sp.
AAACTGTTTTCAAAGTGGAAGGGATTGACGCCGTCAAGATAATTGCAACTCTTGAATAAACTAAGAATCTTAAAATAGGCTCCTGTTTCTCGATGATCGCATTGAAGCTGGAAAGTAGAAAGGCAATTGAAGGGCCAGCTAGAGCGCCACATCGGGCAATGTATAAGGCAATGGGTCTGACAGATGCAGATTTAGACAGGCCCTTAATAGGAGTCTCTTCCACATGTAACGAGGCTACGCCTTGCAATATTCATCTTGGAAGACTTGCCCAGAGTGCCAAGCGAGGCGTGACAGATGTAGGATGCACGCCAAGGGAATTTACTGCCATTGCGGTCTCCGATGGCATTGCAATGGGGCATGAAGGTATGAAAGCATCACTTGTCAGCCGCGAGGTAATAGCAGATTCTATAGAAGTGATGGTCAGAGCCCATGAGTACGACGGAATAGTTGGTATTTCAGGTTGTGATAAAAGTCTCCCAGGAACGTTAATGGGTATGTGTCGACTGAACAGACCCTCGATATTTGTTTATGGCGGGACTATCATGCCAGGTTTATGGAATGGCAAGCAGGTTACTGTTCAAGATGTGTATGAAGCTGTGGGTGCTTATGACGCAGGGAAAATGACCTTGCAGGAACTCACTAGCCTTGAAAATGTTGCATGCCCCAGCGCTGGTTCATGTGCAGGCATGTATACTGCAAATACGATGGCATCAATTAGTGAAGCACTTGGTATGTCACTGCTAGGTAGCGCTTCTGCTCCTGCAGAGAGTGAAAGGCGTTCAGAAATATGTTACAATACGGGGAAAGCCATAATGGGCCTAGTGGAAAACAACATTAGACCGCGCGATATAATGACTTTTGAAGCTTTTGAAAATGCTATCATGATGGCAAATGCCATAGGTGGCTCGACAAATGCTGTGCTCCACCTCCTGGCAATAGCACGAGAAGTCGGAGTTAGATTGAAGCTTTCAGACTTTGAAAGGATTCGTAAGCGAACTCCTCACATTGCGGATATGAGACCTGGTGGAATGTACATCATGGCTGACCTAGACAGGGTCGGCGGCGTGCCTCTCATACTAAAGAGTCTGCTCAAAAAAGGTCTGCTAAACGGCAATGTCATGACTGTCAGTGGTAAGACCATGAAGGAAGATCTAGAGCCGATCAAGCTCGACTTGAATCATGATAACAAGGTAATCAGGAAACTTGACAATCCGATAAAGCACGAAGGCACATTAAAAGTACTTAAAGGCACTCTTGCGCCCGAAGGTGCAGTGATGAAGCTTGCAGGAGTACAAACTAAGAGATTTGTTGGTAGGGCGAGAGTTTTTGACGCAGAGGAGGACGCATTCGAAGCTGTGTCGAAGCAAAGAATTGTAGAAGGTGACATAATCGTGATCCGTTATGAGGGACCAAAAGGAGGGCCGGGAATGCGTGAAATGCTGGCTGTTACTGCAGCTATAGTAGGTCAAGGACTAGGAGAAAAAGTTGCTATGATAACGGATGGAAGATTTTCTGGTGCAACAAGAGGATTTATGATAGGTCATGTAGCTCCAGAAGCGATGGTAGGCGGCCCAATCGCTTTAGTAAAAGAATATGATCAAATAGTAATTGACATGCAAAAAAGTAGGATAGATCTGATGGTTTCCGAGCGCGAGCTTACAAGAAGGCATAAGAAGTGGAATCCTATTAAACCTCGATATAAGGTTGGAGCGCTAGCAAAATATGCCTTGCTGGTCGGATCTGCATCAGAGGGTGCGACAACGGCACATATCAGGTGATGAAGGTTTAAGTTTTATTTTCTTTTTCAGGTCAACACAGGAAGGAGGCTAATATGAACAAAAGTGATTGCTTTTGGCGATGTCACAGGGAATACTATCCATGTGCAGAAGCTTGCTACTTCTGAAAACCAATTCGAGCTCTTTAAGAAACTCTATTGCCTTTATGAAAGAGTTTTCATCCTCGAGTCATTAATAGGGCCTAAAGAGCTCTCGGAGATGTCTGTGATTGGCTTCGATCCAAAACTTATCGTAACATGTGACTCTGATAATTTTATTGTAAAAGACAGAAACGGGAGAATTCAGCAAACCTTCTCAACAAAAGAACCTCTATCTAGTTTACGTGAATTAATGCCTAAAGTAAATGATGAACGCTTCCGCTATATCGGTGGCGCGGTAGGATACATTAACTACGATGCAATACGGTTCTGGGAGGATCTTCCGAAAAAGAGGAAGAAAAAAGCTACCAAATTTCCACTTCTCGAGTTTGGAATCTATGATGATGGTATACTTTTCAATCACAAAGAGAACCAGGCATATTATTTTTTCCTTGGTAACTCAAGGTTAAATGAGGTCCAGCAGAATATGGCGGATGTAAAATATAAAGTTGCCAAGTTCTCATACTCCACTCCTAAGCGAAATGTGAAAAAGATTGATTTTATAAGAATGGTTAAAAAGGCCAAGCGATATATATATCAGGGTCACATTTTCCAGGTAGTACTTGCCAAGAGCATCAATTTTAGAATAAAAGGTAACCTTATTGATCTTTATGCAAAACTTCGAGAAGTAAATCCCTCCCCTTATATGTATATGCTAAAAATGTCTCGTAGATGCATAATAGGCTCCAGCCCAGAGATGTTAATTCGCGTCACAAAAGACCGTATCGAGACGTTTCCTATAGCAGGCACAAGACCAATCGAACAAGATGAAAAGAAGAACCAACAGTTACGTCAGGAGATGCTCGAAGATGAAAAGGAGATTGCAGAACACACAATGCTGGTCGATTTAGCAAGGAATGACATAGGAAGGGTTTGTGAATTTGGCACCGTTAACGTAGAGGAGTTCATGACTGTCAAGCGATTTAGCCATGTGCAACATATCGTATCACATGTAGTAGGTAAGATGCAAAAAAAATTTGATTCGTATGATTGTCTCAAAGCAGTGTTCCCCGCTGGCACTGTCTCGGGCGCTCCTAAAGTTCGTGCAATGCAGATAATTGACGAGCTCGAACCAACCCTTAGAGGTCCATATGCTGGAGCCTTAGGCTACTTCTCGTTTAATGGATCGTGTGATTTTGCAATAACAATAAGATCACTGTTTGTGAATGGTAATAATGCATATATCGAGTCAGGAGCTGGGATCGTCATCGATTCTGATCCTGAGCTTGAGTGGGCTGAAACAGAGCACAAGGCAAACGCTATACTTTCGGCCCTAAAGGGAACAGCATCTGAGTAATAACATTTTTTGCTCAATCTATCTTATAGCGCCGCTCTTACTTTATAGTATCTTCTCTCGAAGAGCAAGATGAACATTCTTGAATATATCAAAAGTTGCGAATCCAACGACTTTCATAATATTACTTTTATAAAAAAGAAAACAAAACCATATTTATAGTGACAATAAGATTATCTCGTCATAATACCATAAATATAGTAATAAAATCATTGAAGCCTATCTAACGATATAACATGAAATAGTAGGTTTTAGTGGCTTGTGGGGGGGCGAGCGAACATGTTTTCTTGATTTATATGATATTGTACTGCTAGTGCAGGATCTTTTTGCCTCCCCGTAAGGATACCCACGACTACATCATCCCTTTTGATAAGCCCTTCTCGTCGTAGCTTTCTTACAGCTGCAGGTACTGCGCCTGATGCCATTTCACAATCAAAGCCATTTAATCCGACAACGGACATCCCATCGCTCATTTCTCTGTCGCTTACCTGCTCGACTACGCCTTTAGTAAAATCAAGGGCACGCAATGCTTTGACTATATTTGCTGGCCTGCCTATTTGAATTGCGGTGGCATGGGTCCGTGGCCTGATTCCTTTTTTGTCCAAGTCAGCGTAAAACCGGTCAATAATTCCAAGATCAGGTCTGCCACCGTTCCATCTCAGAGGCCTATCCTCGAAGAGCCCATTATATAGGTTATATAATACGTTTGCTCCGTCCGCATTTACAACCAGGAGTCGAGGTATTTTCTTGATCCAACCCCATTCGTATAGTTCAATTAGACATTTTCCGCAGCTCGATGTATTGCCCAATGCCCCTCCGGGATAGACTATCCAATCGGGCGGCGTCCAATCGAGGTATTCAAGCACACGGTATAGGATGGTCTTCTGACCTTCCAGGCGGAAAGGATTGACAGAGTTAACGGTATATCCTCCAGTTTCCTTTGCATTTTTAAGCGAAGCGGTGAGAGCATCATCAAAGTTTCCTTGTACTTGTATGACTTGGGCGCCGAACTGGAACGCCTGACCAAGCTTGCCAGGAGCAATTTCGCCTCTTGGGATGTAAACATCACAGGCCATGTTTTCGTTGGCAGCATACATTGCAGCAGATGCGGAGGTATTACCCGTGGAAGCACAAACAATCCTTTTCACACCAAGCATTTTGGCATGTGTCATAGCGGTCGACATCCCGTTATCTTTGAATGAGCCTGACGGGTTGTATCCTTCAGGTTGAAGAAACAAAGAATCGTGGTTCATATTTGCATAATCAGCCACCTTGCTCATCTTGTAAGGCTTTGAAAGGCGGCCTTCGGAGCCGTCAAGTGAAACTAGCAGACGAGCACATTCTTCAAAGTCTTCTGTATCGATACCTGCAAAATTGATAAGTTCGCGGAAGCGCCATACGCCACTTTCGTTATAGATATTACCGCCGTGATCTCTACGGTGGTAAAACTTTTCTACTAGATCACAGCTCTGCTTCTTGCTATACTTTATATCAAGAAGCGAGCCGCACGAACATCTATAAATATCATTATTAATTTCATGAGTTAAACCACATGAAGGATTAATGCATTTTTTGGCAGCAAGTGCATCCACATCAATGGAGACTTGCGATTGTTATTTAGACGTTTTCTATATACTTTTATTTTTTACTTGTTTTTTCATACATTTTCAATAGTTGTTGAACGACACCGTCCATATCCTCTTCTCTTACTTCAGGTGAAACGGCGTGTTTAAGTAAGTTGTTTATTGTGTTGGAGATCTCAGAACTGACTTCATCGAAGCTGTCCATGTCACTATAGCTCTGTTGATAAAGCCTCCTCAATCGCATTGCATACATATGAGTTTGTTCGTTCATGGTCACGTCATAACTGCGATTGTTGACCTTTATCTTCTCCTTTATCATGTTCTACACCTAACCCGGCTATAGCCTTTAAAAACCTGTCTACAGCCAGAGGAGAGACCACAAGATGGAAAGATTTGTAACCAGCAATCCTTGTTACTCTGGTTACGCATATTATGGTTACACATCTGCTTTTAAGTTCGTGAGGTCATGATGGCTGGGTGCGATAATAATAAAATGCCATTTGATAGCAAGTGGGTAAAGCCCCAAGGAGAAAGCGTTGGTCACAAGTTGCTTGAGGGCATCAAGCCACAAGCTCCACTAAAACCGAGGATAGAAGAAGCTCAAAAGAAGTTACATATGCAGATCGCAAGGCTTGATGCAATTTCCTCACGAATGCAAGAAAAGGATAAGCTAATTTTCAAGCGAGTTGTCCTTGCGATGCAGAGTCATGATTCTTCACATGCAAAGGTCTTATCAGGAGAGCTTTCGCAGATCCGAAAAATGAACAAGATGGTCACATCAGCAAAATTAGCCTTAGAACAGATACAGCTTAGGCTCAATACGATGACGGAGCTTGGAGATGTAGTGGTGACACTAAGCCCTGCAATGTCTGTGATAAAAGGATTGCAGAGCGGACTATCTGGAATGATGCCTGAAGCAGATCAATCATTTGGACAGATATCCGAGTTGCTGGGAAATATAATGACAGACTCAGGACAGATACCAAACAGTGAGATTGCAAATTTCAACACAATAAACGAGGATACTGCACAGATAATGGACGAAGCGAGCGCAGTGGTAGAAATGAACATGAAGAACAAATTCCCAGATTTGCCATCTCCAAACCTTGCTGCAAAGAACCTAGAGGCCACGAGCTACTAGCTCTCGTTCAACACATTCCTCTTTATTTTTTGTTAGCTATTTTTCGAACTTGATTTTTAATCCTAGATATAGTTGGGTAACTATAACCTTTTTCCCTATAAGTTTTGATCATAGCCTTCCAATTGTCAAGTCTCCAGTTTGCCTGATCCTGGGTTAGTGACAGCGTTTCCCGTTTCACAAGACTTTTTCGCCCAGGCATCAAATATCCTCCCCTTTTGGCGGTATAGCGTTTATATGCGAATCTCAAGGCAAAAAGCAGATCTTTAGCCGGAAGCGAGCTAATATAATGAGATAATTCTCTGCCTTGATCCTCTGATACGTTAAGCCGTAAGACAAACTCTATTCCTTTCATCTGTTATTATTGGTACATTTCATCCAAATTTATAATTATTTCTAAACTCGAGTTTAGAAATATTCTCTAAACCGAAGGTCTAGACCGAAATTTTAATTAGCGACTCTCTCTTGCCTGACGATATGGCGGACTCATCATTTATCCGTAATTGCATGAGAAAAGTCCTTGACGGCGGTTCAATTAGCTTTCAAGAAGCAGAAAAAATGCTTAGGACTAGCGATATCATGGAGCTAGCAGATTGTGCTAACATTATCACTAGGACCTTTAATGGTGACAGCGTCGATGTAGAAACCCTAGTGAATGCAAAATCTGGCAGATGTCCAGAGGATTGCTCGTTTTGCGCGCAATCTTCGTTCTATGATACAGGTATTAAGAAATATCCATTATTGTCTAAAGAAGAGTTATTTGAAAGAGCAAAAGAGGCCAAGGAAGCAGGGGCTGCGAGTTTTTGCTTGGTATGTGCCTACAGAGAGCCCCCCGAGAGGGACTTTCAGCACATTTGTGACGCAATAAAAGAAATCAAATCCAAAGTAGACATCGAAGTCAATGTCTCCCTTGGATTCATGACATTAGCGAGAGCAAGAGAGCTGAAGAAGCTCGGTGTCAAGCGGTACAACCATAACCTAGAAGCCGCCGAAAGCTATTTTGCGAAGATCTGTAATACGCATGAGTTCTCTGACAGGGTGAGTACTGCAAAAATTATCAAAGAGGCAGGGCTGCAGCTATGCTCTGGAGGCATCATAGGGATGGGTGAAAGTTCAAAGCAAAGGATAGAGCTTGGATTCTCTCTAGCATCGCTGGATCCTGATGAGGTTCCGCTGAATATTCTTATAGGTAGAGAAGGAACCCCGCTAGCAGGGATCGAACCTCTAAATCCTATTGAGGCGATCAAGACAATTGCTGTGTGGCGCTTCATAATGCCAAAAACAATCCTCAAGATAGCGGGTGGACGAGAGGTGCACCTCAAGGATAATGATAAACTGGCTCTCAAGGCAGGTGCAAATGGCATTATCACCGGCGGGTACCTGACTACTGGAGGAAATAAAGCCAATAGGGACATTGCGATGATACGCGAAATTGGGCTCAAATCATAAGACCGAGTTCATTAAGGATCGTCTCGGTTTTCTTGAGAATGGCGGATTATATCGTCGCCTTAAAACTGTGGTCCCTAAAGGTGCAACAGCTTTAGTCAACGGTAAGCATGTCATCAACTTGTGCTCTAATGATTACCTCGGGCTGTCCACAGACAAGCAAGTCATCGAGAAAACCATTGCATCGATGCAGGAAGTATCGCAGTGTAGTTCAAGGTTAATTGCAGGCAATCATCCACTTTTCATCGAACTTGAAAATATGCTTGCATCCCACCGACGAACAGAATCAGCGCTTGTATATCCCACAGGTTATTCCGCAAATTTGGGTGTGCTGATGGCAATTGCAGATGAAAGCTCGACGATATATAGCGATGAGCTGAATCATGCTAGCATAGTAGATGCATGTCGTCTAACCGATGCGACAGTCATTGTATTCCGGCATAACGATACTGACCATTTACAAGAGCTCATCAAACAAAGGAGTGGTAGAAAAATTGTCATAACCGAAGGGATTTTTAGCATGGATGGCGATATCGGAAAACTGTCAGAAATCCAGACTATAGCAGACCGTCATGACGCAATAACTATCATTGACGACGCGCATGGAGATTTTATCTTGGGACCCTCCTTCGCAGGCACATCGGCTCAATTGGGTGTAAACTTTGACATACATATAAGCAGCATGAGCAAGGCGTTGGGTTGCTTCGGGGGCTATGTAGCGACCACATTGCCTATCAGGGAACTCTTAATAAATACTTCAAGACAGTTTATCTATACTTCCGCCCTGCCTGATCATTTGTGCTCTGCAGCAATCACGGCTATTCCAATAGCTAAGAGCGGACATCTGCAAAGGAGGCTTCGATGCAATATTAATTATTTTTCATCGGCCTTGAAAAGGATAGGATTTGAAATAAGATACCCTACTAGCCAGATAATTCCGCTTATGGTGGGAAAAGAAACGCAGGCAGTAAAGTTTTCCGATCAGTTGCTAAATGAGGGTGTTTTTGTCCAGGCAATAAGGTATCCGACGGTTAGAAAAGGCGAAGCCCGCCTCAGGATTTCAGTCAACGCTAGGCACGAACAAGAACATCTAGATACCGCAGCGGAGGTTTTTAAGAGAGTGGGCGAAAAGTTAGGCATATTAGAATGACATTTCTAAATTCGAGTTTGGAAATATTTTCACCTTTCACTCTAGAGGAGAAAAGCATCTTAACAGATCGTCAACTGCCGTATATACGCATCAATCGAGCGTACCCCTAACTTTCATCTCTTTGGAAAAATCAGGCCAAAAGGTGGGGGTCCGGACATCCAAAAGCAGTCAGTTCTTGATAGATGATAATCTTGAAGACTCTAGAATACAATATTGCGGTTTTCGTTTTTTATTGAAGTACTCTAAGACAGTTCAGAAATGGAACCTTTTCTATACGGCACAAAAATTAGTGCCTTTTTTTTACTATTGCATTTAGATATCCTGATTCATAACGTATATTTATTCGTGCAACCCTTTTTGGACACTTTTCTTGACAAAGCTGTAATTATATTTCGCCACAAATACTTGATTATGAAATATGCATTTGCATATCTCAGGGTAAGTACAGAAGAACAGACTGTTCAGAATCAAAAGATTGCACTCGAAAGATGGGCCAAGCTTAATGGCTACCTGATCCTCGATTATTTTGAAGACCCTGCTATCAGTGGCAAGGTCCCTGCCACACAGAGACCCGCATTTCGGGAGATGATTGAGCTCGTAAAAGTGTCAGGAGTAGATGCTGTTTTGGTGTATGAGTTATCCCGGGTTGGAAGAACATTTTGGGACACACTGGATGCCATAAAGGCCGTAGAGCACTATGCCTCCTTGATTTCATGTTCACCTAGAGAATCTTTCCTCCAAACCACTGAAACCAGTATCCGGAAGTTAATGATAGGAATCCTGACATGGGCTGCAGAAAGAGAACGTGAACTACTAGTGCAAAGAACAAAGGACGGAATGCATCGAGCCAGAGAGGCGGGAAAAGGGATCGGTCGGCCTCAAAAGAGCGTTGACAAGAATAAACTCATTACTTTGCTTGCTGAAAATCACTCAAAGACAAGAATAGCTAGGACTCTAGGCGTGTCGAAAGCTACGCTCTATAAGAAACTAAGAGAATTAAGCTGAATTAACTCAGTTTCTCTATCTTTTTCAGCAATTTCATTACTATGTCGAGCAATTTCTCCAGCTCTGGTATTTCGATACCAAGAGGAGGAATTAAGAGTATAATATTACCCAGAGGTCTCAGATGAACACCCATCTTTAGTGACTCATGCATTATGAAGTAATTTATGATCTCTCTATTTTTCAAAGTCACAATGGGTTTGTTATTCTTTATCAGCTCGATCCCTACAAGCATACCCCTATGTCGAATATCACCTACTATTGGCGACCCGGAAAATTCAACAAGCCGGGATGCTATATATTCTGAGCTTATTTTTATCTGCTGAGTTAGATCATGATTTCGATAATTCTCTATATTTGTTAGAGCAGCTGCACATCCTACAGGATGACCTGTAAAGGTATGACCGTGATATAGGTGTCTATTGTAATTATATTCCCCCAGAAATGCATTAAATATGCGACGTGTAACAAGAGTCACGGCCAGAGGGAAGTAGCCGCCTGTAAGAGCCTTCCCGAAGCATACGATATCTGGTTGCGAATCCTGTGCCATATATTCTATAATGTTTCCAAGTCTGCCAAATCCGGTTGCAATCTCATCTAGAATT
Organism: Nitrososphaera sp.; assembly: GCA_036259955.1. Classification (GTDB taxonomy): domain Archaea; phylum Thermoproteota; class Nitrososphaeria; order Nitrososphaerales; family Nitrososphaeraceae; genus Nitrososphaera. Next base: position 10,152 of record DATAAU010000068.1, read on the forward strand.
AGCAAGACATCGTAATCCTTGCATAACTTTGCTATTTTTTTCTGATAACCCGGAGGATAAATAATTGCTCCGCCCGCTATCTGTGCCCCGCTTTCCATGATTAAGCCTGCGCACTGATTTTTGTGTCGTTTAAGCATAGCCTCAGATTTTTCTAGACACCATTCTACTAAATCGCTTTCATTAGTAAACTTGCTTCCAAACAGGAGAGGGGTTGGCACCCTATGGACATTCAGTAAGAGCGGTCTGTATACTTTAAAGAAATTCTCTATATATCCCAGAGACATAGCGCCAACTGTGTCACCATGGTATCCATGCTCAAGTGAGATGAAATGGGTCTTTGCATGTTTGCCCTTGTTATGCCAGTATTGAAGAGCTATTTTCATCGCAACTTCAATTGCGGTTGAACCGTTATCCGTATAGAACACCTTATGCATCCCTCTCGCAAGGCTTACTAACATTTCAGCTAGCTTCGCAGATGGAGAATTGGCAAAGCCAAACAGGGTGGAATGTGGAATCTTCTTTAATTGATCTATCATGGCTTGGACGACTTCATTCTCTGTATGTCCCCATACATTGCACCACATGCTCGCACTGCCATCCAAGTACCTCCTTCCTTTGCTGTCAACTAGGTAAAAGCCATCCCCTTTGACGATTACCCTGTTATTCCATTTTACCCAGTCCCTCATTTGAGTATAAGGATGCCAAACAAATTCTTTATCCGCTCTTAAAAGATCCAATTCAGTGAAATTCATTTTTTATGTGCAGCTGTAATAATATTTCCATGCGTGGCATCTTCATAACAGGCACGGACACGGGGGTTGGCAAGACGGCTATTGCTGCGGGCCTAGCTTGGGCCTTGAGAAATCAGAAAATAGATGTAGGGGTGATGAAACCCTTTGCTTCGGCGAACAGGATTTTTTCCAAGAAATATAGGTCTCAGGATACTGCAATTCTAGCCAGGGCCTCTGCTGTAAACGATCATGATTATGACCTAAATCCATTTTTTTACTCAATAGCTGCCTCGCCTCTGTCTGCTACTAAGCTTAATTGCGGCCCTCCAGTTGATACCAAAAATGCCCTGCAAAAGCTGAAGAAGCTTGGAAGAAACCACCAATTTATCATTGTCGAAGGGATCGGTGGGGTCATGGTTCCATTGACTGAAAATGAATTCGTCGCGGACTTTGCAAAACGGACCAATTTGCCCTTAATAATCGTCTCAACACCGAAGCTTGGAACGCTTAACCATACTTTACTTACAGTTATGGCTTGTAAGAAGCTCCACCTCCCAATCGTTGGAATAATATTGAACAAGACTTCCAAAAATCCTGACCTAGTTGAGCAAGAAACAGGACCAGTTCTTGAAAGGCTCACTAACATCAAAGTATTAGCACAAATTCCTTTCTCAAATAGGACAAATTATATTTCTATTGGCAAGCTGATTGAAGAAAAGTTGGACATTCGAATGTTATTGTCCGTGTAAAAGTTTCAGTCCACGATGTCCTTTGCGAATGAGGAAGGCATTGATATCTATGATGATCCTAGGATAGGGATACAGCCTTGAACCAACATAATAATTCGTATAAGACGTATCCAATTTTCTTGATGACACTAGCCAAATATTTTCATCGTAGGATTGGACAGATTTAATTTGTTGTAACTTTTTAAGTTCTTCGTTTCCTCTTATTATCTGAACGACTAAAGCCTTATCCGGGTTTTTCTTCAACATCTTGATTGAAGGAACTACTATATCTATATCTGTGCCCTTTAAGTTGACTTTTCTCTCAGAGGGAAGCATAGAAGCAGTCAGCAAGAAATGGAGCAATGCCTCGTACAAATCAGCTAGCGAGTCCTCATTCGTGTCAGTTCCCATTAATTTTTTACACTCTTCAAGAATGTCGTAGCTGCGTTTCTCCGAGAACTCTATCGCGCTGTTAATTTCAATACGGATCTTTTCTTTGCCGATTTTATCAATCACAGAATATAAAATCTCTTTAATCTCGGCACACACAAAATAGTGCATACAAGCTAGGTTTATTAAATCTGTCACAGAGTATTGTATATATGGCAAGGAGGGTTGCTACCGGTCTTCTCATAGCGTCGCTAATACTCCTGATAATCTATGGGGCCGATGTTGCAATTGCATCATCCTCTCCGCAAGGACAGGGTTTCTTGCCCTTTGACGAGGCCGTCAGAGGTATAGCCTTTGGGGGGGGCGCAGTAATAATGTCAATCATTGCATTTGTAATCGCACGCAAGGAGTATGCCCCGATTGTTTCCAGTCTGTTGTTCGTAAACGGAGGGCTAATCATTGCAGGCATGATTGCGCTAGTAGCACAAGACTCAGTTGCGTCTGAGGATATCTCAGAGACTTTGCGTGCAATAGGCCCTACAGTAGCAATGGGCGCACTCTTGATAGGACTAGGCGCGTGGAAGGTTCTCATAGACCGGAGAATACTGACTGCAAGGGGAAAAGAGCCGGCTCAGAAATGAAAGAATCTCAGGGTTTTATGGTTCGCAGGTTAGCCATTCTTAGGAAAAGTCTGTTACGGAAGACAGGTTGAAACAAGTGCATATACAAGTAACATTTTATACAATCTTGCGAGACCTACTGTGTCATGAAGACAGTAATTCTAGCAGGCGGTTTTGGAAAAAGACTCAAGCCGCTCACCGACACGAGACCAAAGCCTATGATAAAGGTCCTTAATGTTCCAATTATTGAATGGCAGATACGCTGGTTGAGGAGATTTGGTATTAAAGACTTCGTAATTTGCGCCGGCTACATGAAAGAGATGATTGTTGATCATATGGGGGATGGAGCGAGGTTTGATTCTCGAATCGAATATTCGTTTGAGGAAAAGGCCTTGGGGACGGGAGGTGCGCTTTTGAATGCTAGAGAATTGCTTTCCAATGAAGGTTCATTTCTTGTATTAAATGGTGATGTTCTTACAGAGCTTGACCCAAACAAGTTGTTGTTGACTGCCACAAACTCAAATGTACTTGCTGTTGTTCCTCTTCGTAGTCCTTTTGGAGTGGTTGAACTCGATCAGAATTCACAAGTCCGGGGGTTTATCGAAAAGCCGGAAATCCCGGACAAGTGGATTAATGCTGGATTATACCTCTTCACTGAAGAGGTTTTTAGCTATCTGCCAATCGAAGGTAACATTGAGGTTACTACTCTTCCAGGGCTAGCAAAAGAAGGAAGGCTTCAAGCTGTCAGATACAGAAATATTTTTTGGCGTTCTATTGATTCTCATAAGGATATTGAGGAGGCATCCAAAGAGATTAGGGAAGCAAAGTTATTATGAATACTCAAGAAAGAGTGGGATACAGTCTGGGTCCCTTATTATCCACACGTGAGCTTCTTCGATGCGCTAAAATGGCTGATGAGCGAGAGAATGTAGATTCAATATGGGTTCCTGAATCCTGGGGGCGAGAATCGTTTTCAAGTTTAGGTGCAATGTCTCAGATAACGAAAAAAGTAAGGCTTGGGACTTCGATTGTTAGTATTTATTCAAGGACGCCAGCAACCATCGCCATGGCGGCGACCACCCTTGATATGCTTTCTGGCAACAGGACAGTGATAGGTCTTGGAGCAAGCACCCCTGCTATTGTAGAGAATTGGCACGGTATACATTTTGACAGGCCGGCAACCAGGATGAAGGAATACCTTCAATGTGTCAGTCTCATGACCAAAGGCGAAAAGGTAAACTATAGTGGGAGATTTTTTAAGATAAAGAATTTCAAGATATTACACGAGCCGGGCAGAAAGCATATTCCAATATTCATGGCTGCCGTCAACAAAAAAATGATATCTATCGCATCTGATTTTGCTGATGGCATATTGTTGTATTTGAGGCCGCTCAAAGAATTGAAAAGGGTCGCATATGACTTAAAGCATTCCACGAAAGGGAAGCCTTTTGAGATTGCTTGCTCTCTTATATGTGCGGTATCAGACAAAGATCCACAAAAAGCAAAAAATCGTGCAGCAATGACTCTTGCTTTTTATGTCGGCGTTGGAAAGTACTATAGCGACTTTCTTGCAGGGAATGGCTTCAAGGTTGAAGTTGAACAGATAATCGAAGAGTATAAAAAATCAGGTGCGGATGGTGCGTCAAGATTTGTCTCTGACAGGATGCTAAACTCACTTGCAATTTGTGGTAGTAAAGAGGATTGTAGACAGTCGTTATCAAAATTTGTTTCGACAGGGATTACTCTTCCCATTCTCCAATTTAATCCACTAGGCGATTCTGAGAGCTCATTCATGGAGATGTTATCGACATTTAAATGAACAGGGTAGCATTATCCTCCTGGGCAACCTCAGTTTTTACCAAGGGCACGACTAAGTCTCTATTTGACTTGGCCTGCGAGCCTTCTGTACGAGTAATAAGAGATAGCGGAGTAGCCACAAACAACATTGATGCTGTATTGTTCTCAAGCTGTGCGGCTGATCAATACAGCTCCGCAATAATATCTGAGATGCTCGGAATACATCCAAGGATTTCCTATCGCATAGACAGCCTCTGCAATTCGGGGACCAATGCTGTGACTTCGGCTTTTGCATTAATTGCCTCTGGCTTGTGTCGCACGGTACTTGTAGTTGGTGCAGAAAGAGCAGACAGTCCTGGTAGTAAGCTATTATGGGATGTCACGAGAGGGTCGTTTATCTTTCCGGTACATTGGGCTGCAATTTTTGCAAAGGCCCATATGAAAAGATATGGCACGACAGAAGAAGAGATGGCTATGGTTTCTGTAAAAAATCATAACAATGCCACCAAAAATCCTTGCGCTCTTTTTGGAAGAGAGGTTGACTTGCAAGAAGTGATGAGTTCAAAGACTATTGCATCTCCTATCAAAGTGTTAGATTGCTGTGCCCCATGCGAGGGAGCATCTGCATTACTGTTGATGTCTGAAGAAGAAGCACGCACCATAGCAGACAATCCAGTGTATATAAAAGGGATAGGACAACAAACAACCTCGGCCAGCTTTGCAAATTCCACCTCCGACCTGACCACTTTGGAAGCCGCCAGGAAAGCCGCTCAAATAGCCTACGAAATGTCGCATACAAAGCCATCACAAATAGACATCGCTGAAGTTCACGATGCATTTACGATCCTCGAGATCATAGCATATGAAGACCTAGGATTTGCAAGGAGAGGTGAAGGTGGGAAATTCGTCAACAAGCAAGAAATAACGATAAACTCAAGAGGAGGGATAATCGGATGTGGGCACCCCGTTGGTGCAACAGGCGTAGCGCAAGTTGCCGAAATTGCATCTCAGCTAGCCGGAAAAGCTGGAAAAAGGCAGGTGAAGGACTGCAAGACGGGACTTGTACACAACTTAGCTGCAGCGGGTTCATCGGCCTCAGTAATTGTTATGGGAGTATGATCTTTTTGCAAGAGTTTATTGACAGTCTAAGGAAAGGTGAATTTCGGCTGCCCGTTTGCAATTCGTGCAAGGCAAAAGTATGGCCACCGTCCTATTATTGTCCGGCGTGTCTTTCACAGACATCACTTCAAATTGTTGATACAAATGGAACCTTGGTGTATTTCACCATGTCCTATCTAAAGGACAGGGAAGGTTCCTATGGTCTCGTGGAAATGTCCGGGATTAGACTGATCGGCTCTTTCGATAGCGCAGGACTAAAAGAGGGATTGCAAGTAAAGATGGTCACGTGCGGCTTGAAGCCGGATGGAACCCCGTTTTATTTTTTTGAGCCGGTCTGGGGCTGACATTAATATACGCTAGTACATATCCTCAGGATGATATACACATGAGCTACGACAGGTTCGTTGACGAACGACTTCTGACCAGCCGCGATGCTCTCAACAAACTTCAGATTAAAATGAAAATAATTCAGATTGATGAAAATGCTCGTGACTTTTCTCAGCGCTTTGGGCGCAGGGTACTGGTTCAGAAGGTACTTCTGACTATTAAATACAATGATACTGAAGAAGTAGAAGAGAAAGAGCTTGACGTAGAGGAGATCGAAAAGAGAATAAAAAAAGAAAGGCTGTTTAGTTCATCGAACCGTTGGCTTGCTTCGAGCGATATCAAGAATGGCTACATTGTTGCTAGCCGTCACCTCGATTTACTTGCTGACGCAATTGCACTGGATATAATATCCATATAATATATTTCAAAAATCGAATTTTGAAAGGTAGTAATTTGATAGCCTTTCGTTTATATTCTGTTTTTTTCCGTAGGGGAAAATAATGTCTTTGACTCAAAAACTGACCTTTGTTATACACTGGATGAAGTATATTATAGCGCCGCTCGTCAGACTCGAACTGACGACCCACTGGTTAACAGCCAGTTAAGCTTCGGAGCACAATATCGCGCGGCGAATTTGCTCTACCATGCTGAGCTAGAGCGGCGCAGTAATACAGCAAATCCAAGGACAAAATAAATCTTTGGTCTTTATTGCATACCTTCTTCTTTGGAGTATATGTATAGTCCGTCGAGAAAAACACGCTGGTCTTTTCCTTTGGTTTTGGTTGACAGTTCAATATTAGCTGCGGTCTGTGACACGTCCTCTAGACTGGGACCTTGGATGACTACATCCTCTCCTACCACGCTCACTTTGGTAGCATCTCCTATTATTCGAGAAGTCCTTGCCGATCTTTCCCCAAAAAAATTCTCGACAAGTACTTCCTTGCCCTTTACTTTAACTGAAATTGGAAAATGTGCAAATATGATCTTGAGTTTATATGTATAGCCTTTCTCAACGCCTTTTATCATCCCTTCGATTATACTGCGAGCAGTGTTTGTTACAGCAAGATCCCGCTTACGAGTCCCATACGGCTTTATTGTTATCTTATTGCCTTGGACAGTGACTGTAGCAGGTAGTTTTGTGAAATCCTTCTTGATAGTTCCAAGTGGTCCCTTGATCTGCAAAAGATTTCCTTCCTTCTTTATTGTCACGCTAGCAGGTGCTTCAACTTCTGCTGTTATTTGTTGTTCAGTAGACGTAGCCAACCAAAACTCCTCCAAGACTCTGCTCCTGTGCCTCATGGTGAGACATGATGCCTCTGCTAGTCGATACTAGCAGAATTCCCATTGTGTATGCTGGCAAGAACTGTCTCTCCCAACCGAAGTACCCGTTCTTCTTTACTGAAAAGCGAGGTGTAACGATGCCACACTTGTTTATCTTTGCTAAAAGCTGAATTCTAAACTTGCCTGCCCTGCCGTCGTCTATTTGTTCAAATTCTCCGATGTACCTATGTTTTTGCATTACCCTGAGCACTTCACTTGCGAATTTTGATGCAGGGAATACTACGCACTCCCTTTTTCTTCTGGATTCATTGTTGTAGATGGTTGTAAACAGATTAGATAGAACATTTAATGCGGGCATTTCCTTATCATTTCACCTACTCGTATTTCATAAATCCTATGCTATTTGCAACTTCTCTAAAGCATTGTCTGCAGAGCATCAAGTTGTATGTGCGGATCAATCCATTATATGAACCACACCTTTTACACCATCTTCCTCCCTTCCCATGAGTAAGCTTCTTTCTTCCAGTTAGTTCGTATTCTCTTGGCTTTGGCATGTTCTTATTCCACTCCTACTCCGTATTCTTGCTTAAAGAATTCAATGGCCTCATCACGATTAATCCTGTGTGTCTTGCCTATCCTGGCACTATTTCTGCTCTTCTTTGCAATCCTATATCCCGGCCGGGTAAGCGCAATGTTAACGTCCATGCCGAAGATACCGATTTCCGGATTATATTTTGTACCGGGGATATCTATGTGCTCATGTATGCCAACAGAGATATTCCCATAGGCATCAAAAGAGGAATATTTGAGAGTGTTTCTCTTTGCTGCTACAATCCGTTTGAGAAAGTCAATCGCTGGCTCTCGTCTTAAGGTTACAACTACCCCTATCGGCTCACCTTTATGAATACCGAAATCTCTCACAGTTTTTTTTGCTCCGCGTACTGCAGGCTGCTGACCAGTTAGTTCAAGAAGAGCATTCCTTGCTTTGTCTATTGGCTCACCTGATCTTCCTACTCCAATGTTGATTACGACTTTGTCTACCCTTATTCTTTTCATTTCGTTAGGTTGCTGTATTTGTTGTTGGCTCAAGTTAACTCACCCTAATAAGAGGTCTGTCGTTTCCAACAGTCATTACCATTTCGACGGGCAACTCTACTGATTTATCCCCAAATGAAACAAGTGCTCGCTTTGGAAGAGAGAATACGCCATCTTGAATGTCTTCGATTTTGCCTAGTGCTCCAGCATTTTCACCTGTGATGATTAGAGCAATTGTGCCTTTTTCAAAAGGGATATGGTTCATTATACTGGCTGCAGGCAGGTCAATAACACAGCTGTCACCCACCTTCAGATTTCGATCGCTTATTAGCGTCTTGCTATCGTGGAATCCGTATTGAACCTTGTTCCCTCTGATCATAGTCTTGCTTGTAATCTTTACAAGCTTTAGTCCTTTTTCTGCCTCATCAATTGTAATAGTGGATAAAAGCGTTGAATTCTTTGGAACCATCCTGAACGCTTGCCCCCCTGCTAGTTCCACTACATCCATCAAACCAACAGCAAAGTTGTGATCGCGCCTTTCTACCCCATCGACTTTGACCTTTCCTGTCTTCAATATTCTTTCTGCCTCATATCCTGTGTTTGCAACATTGAGCACATCACGCAAGACCATACCAAGAGGGTAGGATCTCTTTGTAGGATGCGGTCCTGCGTTGACTCTCATGACAAACTGGCCCTCCTTCCTCTTAATCTCCCAGAATGGAGGGGCTAACTGTCTTTTTATTCTAGTATCACGACCTTTCTTACCCATTACTCTTTATTCTCCTCCTTTTTTCTCTCTTTTACAGCCTTTTTGCTTGCAGTATTTGACTCCTCTTTAGGCGCTTCTTGTAGTTTCCTGGATCTATAGTCATCATCAAGATTTAGAGAAATGATCATGACATTTGAAGAATGAATTGGAACCTTTACTTGACCTCCTCGGATCTTCTCCCTTTGGATACCTTCAATATGAAATGTAGCCTGCTCCGTGTTTACTTTTTCTACTTTACCCTCTACTCCTTTGTATTCTCCTCGCATTACTCTAACAGAGTCACCTTTGATTACACGTAGATTTTTTCTTCCATATTGTTTGCGAAGGGAGTCCTCCATCACAGCGCCAACCATCTTATCCCGTCTATGTTTTGGAAGATGTATGAGTTTTGGATTAATGCCTGTCATGATTTTCACCTATATTATCATCCCAGCCAAGTTGGCTATCCTTGGCCACTTTTCTGCAGCCTCTGACGCAACCGGTCCCTTAATATCTGTTCCTTTGATTTCTCCTTCGGGTGTTACCAGAACCGCAGCATTATCCTCAAACGTCACACGTACACCGTTAAGCCTTCTTATTGGATACTTCTGCCGGACTATAACTGCACCGTATATCTGCTTACGTAGTTCGGCTGGACCTTTTTTGACAGTTACAGTGACAAAGTCTCCTACTGCTGCTGCTGGCTGCCTAGAGTGTCTTCCCTTGTAACGTGTAACTTGTGCGATCCGCAAGATTTTCGCTCCTGTATTGTCAGTACATACCAAGCTCGCGGTAACAGGAATGGCCCTTGTAATATAAGGACGAAATTCCTCGACTCCTTTTGCGGAGACTGCTCTTGACTTAGCTCCTGCCGCCATCCTTTGAATTCGCCTCTATTACGACAAATGAAACAGTCTTAGCGAGTCTTCTGCATTCTGCAATCCTTACTTCCTCACCCTCTCTAACCTCAAGGCATGACGGAAGATAGGCATGCACTTTTGATTTGCTCCTCTGATAGCGTTTGTACTTTCCAACGCCTCTGGGATATTCTCTTGATACTACGACCATCTTTGGTGCCTTTGCACTTGATACGGTGCCGGCCAACAACTTGCCTCTTATAGCCAGTGTACCATGAAAAGGACAGAACTCATCTTCGCATGCCTTCCGAGGGGAAGCGACTGCAACGCCTATGTTTTTAACCATAATTTGCCATATCACCCATTATTAAATCGTGAAATACGATCCTCAGGTCTTCCTATCAATGCAGAACCACTTATAAAGCAAGCGCAGGAAGATGTTTGAATCTCAAGTTTTTTTGCGACACTCTTTGCTATCTGCCTTATGAGGGAGTCTTTCCTGATAAATATTGTATTCTTGGTTTCAAATACAATTGTGCCAGCAATACCCAGTAAAGTTGAATCCGGAGATTCAAGTACCTTTGCTTGAAGGCCGATTATGCCTTGTGAGAGAGCATTATCATAATCTACTGTCATTTCTGGCCTTTTCTCTCATTCATTATTGTCTTCATGCGAGCAATGTCTCGGCGCAGCCATCTGATGTTTCCTGTCTGTTTCTTCAATGTACCCTTTGACTTTTCAAGCTCAAGCTTTCCGAGATCGGTTTTGAGCTCTGCTAGCTTATCACTCAAGTCCTGATTGTTCATCTCTCGTAACGTCTTCGTCTTAAGTCGGGGCATGTTATTTAGCTCCTTTTTCTCCTTCTGTTACGGTGTTCTCTTCACTTTTAGGGGATTGTCCCGTTTCTGGACCTGACTCGCTGCCGGCTGGTTGTGCCGAAGTTTGCACGTCTGTACTTCCTTCCTTGAATTCAAATTCTTGGGGCAGTGCTGCTTTGGATGCAATTCTTAGTTGGATCCCCATTAGACCCATCTTGGTTAGGACATGAGATATTCCCGTTCTAACTATCTTATCTGAAATCTCGCCACTCTTAGGTACTATACCTATCGTATGTTTCTCAAAGTGAGCACGCTCAGTTCTAAGCTTGCCTGAAATGGTTACTTCAACACCAAGCGCACCAGCGCCCATTATTGTATTGAGCGACCACATTGCTGCCCTCCTAAAAGCGGTTCCACGCTCGATAAGTTGAGCTATTCTGTTGCACATTATGTCCGGATTTAGCTCAGGATTTGGAATTTCAAGAACCGAGATCTGAGGGTTCTGCAACCCGAACTTTTGCTCGATTTTGGTCATTAGGTCTTTGATACCGACACCTTTCCTGCCAATAGCAAGTCCAGGTCTGGTTACGAAAACAGTTATTCTTGAACCAACGGGGGTCTTTTGCACTTCGATACCACCGTACCCTGCATCCTTCAGAGCTTCAGCTAGAAATTCATTCAATTCCATATTACGAAAATTATTCTTAATTACATTCTTGACTGCGCTCATTGACTATCTCCAGCCTCCTGCGCAACAATCTCTACATGAACCAACGTGTCAAACTTGGGGCTTGATCTGCCCATTGCTCGTGGTTGAAACCGCTTCAGCTTTGTGCCTTTGTGCACAGCTGCGCTAACAATTCGCAATCTATCAAGATCCATGCCCTTGTATTCTGCGTTAGATTCAAGGTTGTCTAAGATTCTGAGGAATTCATATGCTGCCTTCTTAGGAAATCTACCTGCAAAAAAACCGTCCCGGATATTTGATCTGTGCGCCACCTCGTTATTATAACGCCGATAGGGTATTGCTTCCCTGCGCGCAATAACGTTCTCAAGTAACTCTCGTGCCTTTTCAAGTGACCTGCCTTTAATGGCAATGGCTATCTCTCGGGCATGTTTATGAGATATATCTTTTTCGCGTATTGAAGCGCGCACATGTTTTGTTTTATCATAATTTTGAAAGGCATAACCAAATTGTGGCATAGTTATCACTTTAGTGGAACATAGAGGCTGGATCTGGATGCGCCTACACCAGGTGTGCCATGCTGTACTCGCTTATTTGTAATCGCATACTCTCCAAGATAGTGTCCAATCATTTCTGGCTTGATGTTAACCTGTACAAAATCCTTACCATTATGAACAAAAACAGTCAGACCAACCATATCTGGAAGAATAATCATATCACGTGCATGAGTCCTTAATTGACCCTTAAGCTTTCCTTCTCTTGCTAACTTCAGCTTTTCTCGAAGCTTTCTCTTTTCATCATTCATGTAAGAACTAACGCGCTTATCAAGCGATCTGCGCTGTCTTGAATTAAGAAGTGGGAGAAGATTCTCTATTGAGAGAGACTGCAACTGTTCATGGCTGTAACCCTTAAACTTAAACTCACGTACCAATTAGATCACTCAATCTCTGGCTTTTAGGCCACTTTTAAATCTAACGAGAAGAAAAAAACCTTTTACACCAAAGCCAACTTTGTTGCGAGATCTCTCGCTCCTTCTGGAGTTTTAAATTTGACGAATGCCTTCTTGCCTCGAATTGTCCTCGTAGTGTTGACCTCCTTGATATCTGCTTCGTAGAGGATGCTAATGGCTTCGGTAATCTGCTTCTTAGTGGCCTTTTCGGTTACAATGAAAGCAAGTTTGTTTTCCTTTTCTATTTGGTTGAACGTCTTCTCTGTTACATACGGTGCAATTATCATAGTCGCTGCTTGCTCTGAAGTCATACTATGCTTTTGCCTAGATGCAGCAGTAGGCTGTTTTTCTTTTCTTACAGTTGCTGGCTTTATTGTTTTTTCATTGCTCACTTTCTGATAACCTCCAATACCTTGTGCATAGGCGCCTGCAGGTTTTTCATATATTCAATCGCCCCTTGGGAGAAGATGGTTAATCTTATTGGCTTTGAACCAGGCACCAAATCAAGTATGCCTATATCCTTGGCATGTTTGATGTCAACGCCCGGTATAGATCGAGAGAGCGAGACAAGCTTGGATTCATTTCCGACTATAATAAGAGCACTCGTTCCCGACCGACTTGATCTTCCTCTTCTCCTCGCTGTTCCTGTCCTTGCCTTTCGTACCGAACTTGCTCGAGCAATATCGTCTCCGAGCCCAAGACGCATCAGCAAATCCTTTAGGTCTTTCGTTCTCATTATTGATTCAATCTCATTTGATATAACAAGAGGAAGACTGATGTCGTTACCTATCTTGTGTCCGCGACGATGCACTAGTTCCCTTTTGGCAGTGACAGCTATCGCAGAGCAAAGCCCCAACTGTTTTTCCTTATGATTAATTTTTTTGTAAATTATTTTCCAGGACTCAGGAGGGTGGGCAACCCGTCCATGTCTTACGCCGGCAACACCTGCGGCTTGGCCAGCTCTCGGAAAGCCTTCTCCTCGAGCCCTTGCAAGTCGGGCAATGCCAAGTCCAGTATTGCGAGATTCAGCGCTAACCATCTCGCCTGCAGCCGGATACCGTCCCTGTCTTTGATATGAATGCGAAAGCACATTGATATACACCTTATGAATCACTTCAGGTCGATAGGGAGTGTCAAAAACTGCAGGCAATTCCATCTCACCAGACTCTTTTCCGTCCAATCCGATAACTTTAGCTTTCACTTAACGATTACCTCCAGGACCTTGGGCTCAAGCACTTTCTTTGAGGGACTCCGTATTGGCTGCCTCATCTTCAGCAAACGTTTAGGGACACCGGGGACAGAGCCTCTGACTACAATGTAATCGCCTCTTACTATCCCAAAATGTTTAAAGCCGCCCGCTGGATTAATCGAATTCTGGCCGTCCTTGTCGGTGTTAGAAATTATCAATATGCGCTTGTTGTACTCCGTTCTTTGATGGAATCCTCTTTGTCCTTGCCTGGCAACTGTATACATGACGACCGCCGGTGATATTGGACCAAGTGTACCGACGGCGCGAACACTCTTTCTGGATTTGTGTTGCTTTCTCTTGACGCCAAACCTAGTGATGGGACCTTCTATTCCTTTGCCCCTAGTAATACCGAAAACATCGATATTCTGTCCGACTTGGAAAACGTCAGCTATTCTCAGTTCTCTTCCTAGAATACTCTTTACATAGTCGTATTGCGACCTAGCGTCTTTACCAGAGACCGCTATTTCGAAAACAAATGGTACTTTCTGTGCAAGACCTATTGAATAAGGAGATACCGCAACAATAGCAACGACGTCGCTTGCACCTTCGAGGAGTGATTCTGCTTTCGAAAATGCCTCATCATTAGTCTTCGCGTCAAATTTGCGCGACAACTCTTTTGGCAGATCTTTTGCATATACGTCAAATATAGCATGCTGACCGTAAAGATCGTGTCTGTAGCCTCGGATGCCTATAATTCTGATTGGTGGTGTTACAACTACTGTTGCAGCGTTCAACAGCTGTTTGCCAAAGTTTGGGGTCTTCTCTCTATCGTCGACTGTTAAGATATTAATTCCGCCTGCTTTAAAACCCGCAAAACCCAAAAGAGAGCTCTTTTCTGCTGTAAGCTCAGGCCATGTTCTCACCCTAGCTTCCAAGCTCTTAGCTCTAGCCCTCGGTCTAAATGCAATGCTGCCCCTTCTTGGAGCACTATACTTGCGATGACCCATAGATAGTGCACCACATTGCCTCACCCTTTAATAAGTTATTTGACCCGCTGTCTAAGTTTATAATGACACAGACAGATTGCGCAGTTAAATTTCAGTCCGTGAAGTTATTGCAAGACGGATTGCAGCATATTGGCTGCACGGGTATATTGCCGAATTATCAGGCCTATCATAAGTGCAAACAGAGATAAGAAGGAACTATGCTACAGGCAGTGTGTCTTTCGATCTTACAAAGTCTTTTGCGGCTTATGGTCCAGAGTCCTGTGCAAACTTAATTCGTTATCAGACTTGAAGAACTTGCCACATGTGTTACATACATAGGTCTGGGATATCCTTGCTGGAGGGTTAGCTTTATCACTGCTATCGGTTGTCGGCCCGATGCTTGATGCGGACATTTTGCGTAATAGCTAATCTTGCAGCAATATGAGATTTATGAGTTTCAAAAAATGATAACAATATAAAATCCCCCGCAATATTTGAATGCAGTTTACAATTAATATCAATGATATTGGTCGACATTTTCATTAAATCTTAATTCTCTTGATGACCCTTCCCTCGATATTCAGATAACTGGCTGCTTCTGGGTATCTCAGTACTTGGTTGGGTTGGTCTAGAAAATTGACTAATGTTATGATAGTGAATAATTGTCTTATTCAAGTCATTCTTTGATCTTTCCAGAATACTAACAAAATAATATCAAATTCCATTCATACACTTCAGTGTATCGTACTGCCCTATTATGTGGTGGTGTGGTGTTATCACGAAGTATTCTCACTTATGTGTGCTTGAATTGTCCAATAACTGTAGACTGCTATTTAATATAGCCAGAGTCCCAAGTACTGCTTCTTCTAGTCTTACAGTTTCAGTACCTTGATTCGGAAACATGTTGACAACATGCTGATAGGGCTTAATGCTAGCACCTTCCTTGGCAATTATGTCATGGACGCCGTGCTTGGGTGCTCCAAATACAACTAGAATGTTGCGAGCATTTTTTGCTTGTTCAAACAATGCAGGCTCGATATTTTTGAAATACCGGCCCTTTCTTGATGTAATTACTATTAATGCTTTTTCAACGCTGGCGAGAAGCTTCGAAAGTGAATGAAATTCTTTTACTTCATAGCCCCAATAATCAGAAATATTTTCCGCTGTAGCCTGGACAGCCTTGAGATTTGGGTACGAGGAGGTAAACCTCACATTTACTTTTTTACCCTCCAAGCTTTCGCCTGTAAAGGGCACAAGAGATCCTATGCCAACCTCAATAAATAACTGCCCTTTGACCTTGACAACAACACCAGCACGGACATCGCCTGTTTTCACTTTTTTGATGTCTTCGACAACCATATGATGAGGTGCCTTTATTGGGTGAAGTATACCAGCGTACTGGAGTTGATGCATCATAGGAAATAACATTTTTCGAAGATACTGGGGCGTGTCTAGATACCGGAGTATAATTCTGAGTAAATCCAAGTCATCTTTTTCGAAGTGAGATAGAGAATCATGATAGATGTATATCCTCTTGACTCTAAATATAGAGCAGGCTCTAGCGAACTGTCCTATTTTTATGCTTTTGTCCCGTTTAGTCTGCTCATCTGAAAGTGATGAGTCAGGTATTGCAATCCACAGATCAGGCATTACTGCCCTATCAGCTCTTCCACGGCACCTTCCAAATAGCCATTTGATCCGAAGTAAGTTCCTCTCAAAATACCTTTTCTGTCAATTAGGATGACAGATGGAGTACCACGTAATGCATATTCCTCAAAAGTCTTAGCAGAATACTGTTTTGATTGTAAATATTGTTTAACCCGCTCAATCAATACCTGTCTGTCTTTTTCGGGATATGACCTAAAGCTTGGGACATTGGCCTCAATAAAGTCCATTATCTTGCTCTGAGTGAGAGGGCCAGAATACTTTACTAGCATATCCATAGCAACAGGAAAAGGTATCCTGTACGGCAACTTATTTTCATCTTTGAGCTGACCAGTGCTACTAAATGCTCGATACGTCTCTCCTATGACCTCGCCAGTACTGATTAACTTTTGAAGGTTTTCAAGGTTATTCTTGTCAAAATCCTCAAAGGCGGTTGCGAGACCTAGAACGGTAAGGCCTTTGTCCTTATATTTTCGGTAAACATCAATTGTTTCAGGGATGCTATAAAGGAAGCAGCCGGGACAATTAACCTGGAATACCTCAACTAACACCACATTGCCCTTCTCATTATCGATATTTGTGGGCTTGCCTTGTACCCAGGTTGATACCTGCAGGTTTGGAGCTTTATTGCCTATTGTCGTAACCATTGTTAATCCAATTTATCTGAATCCGTATAAAGTGGTATTATTATGTTATGCTTATGCTCCACGTTTTGATGCTCTGTCCCGGGCCGTCGCTGCATATCTTTGAATTTCTTCATCCTCTGCCTTCCGCATTGTCTTGGCCTTTGTGTCAATTATTGCCATTTTCAAATGGCGAGTGCCTGTTTTTTCCTCGCTCACGAGATATATAGACTCAATTGCAAGGGCTGCTCCCTCTTCAAGGCCCATATCTGGCTTATAGCTCTTCTCCAAGAATTCAGTCACTTGATCGCTCCCAGCACCAATCGCTACGGCATCGTAGCCAATGTATGTGCCGCTTGGATCTGTCAAATAGAGAGCAGAACCATTCTTATCCACCCCAGCAAGTATTAAAGCAACTCCGAAGGGTCGGACACCCGCATATTGTGTAAATTGTTGGGCCATATCTGCGAGGTTCTTTGCTACTCCTTCGACGTCTACGGGCTCGTCATAAATCAGCCGGTTACTCTGTGCAAAGAACCTTGCGTGGTCGACTTGGGTTCGGGCATCAGGAATGTATCCTGCTGCGGCAACGCCGATGTGATCGTCTACTTGAAAGATTTTTTGGGTGACATTTGATATTTGAAGTTTTCTTGTTTTCTCCTCTACTGCAAGAATGACCCCGTCTGTACTTTTGACACCTATCGCTAATGTACCGCGTCTGACTGTTTCAATTGCATACTCTACTTGGTAAAGTCTACCGTCTGGAGAAAATACTGTAATGGCTCGATCATAGCCCGCTGCTGCTGGTAACAATTCGATCTAATTTTTTTGTAACGTTCCATTTAAGCCTACCTATGAGGAGATGTCTAAAGTAAATGCAATCCTACATAATGTTAATAACCTGTCTTAAAAAGGAACTCAAATGGTTCAAGATGAGGTATTATTTTATGGACACCCAAATATTCGATTGCTTCATCCAAAAAGTATCGAGATAACTAAAGATAGTTATTTGACGCCTAGGGGTGACTGTATAATAGGCATAAAAGCAAACAAGGCCTGCGCTGATATAAAGGAATCAATCAGGCGAGGCCTAAAATCAAGCTCGGCCATAGTCAAAATAGAAGTAATTATTGAAAATGAATCATTCATTATAAAAGGCAGAGGTGATGACCGAGTTACTATGTTAAACCCACACGATATAGTCATACGGAGGACAAATTTTGTGTGTCCTAGGACATTGTCTGTTTTATGCGACAAGGCGTCTTCTGATGTGCCAAGAAAACTGGTAAGACTGCTACAGCATGAAAAACAAAAAGGCATATTTAGAATAACACTTGAATAGTTACTTTTTGGGTTGATTTTTTCCTCCGAATATTGCTTGGTACTCTTTATGCTCCAGTGTGCTAGCCAAAGCTTTGTTTAGTATCTCAAACGCTGCATATTCCTTGTAATGGTCGCCCTTGCAAATGTTGCACGCATCTTTTCCAAGCATCTCCATAACGAATTTTTCGTCTTCAGCTATATTCTTTAAAAGCTTTAACAACTTCAAACTAGTATCTCCGATTAGCTTCGAGTGTATTTCGAGATTCGGAACATTGTAGTTGAAGGCACGCAGGGTTGGCATGTAATATTTTTTGACAGCACCTCTCACTTCTTCAATTTTGCTGACTTCAATTAGACCTGCATTCTTCAAACTATCAAGGTGATGCCTGATGGTTGTTGTTGCTCTCCTAAGACCCGAGCGTCTAAGCATCCTCGATATCTCATCGGTAGTCATCTGTTTATGATGAAGTATCTCTAGGATTTTTATTCTGACTGGGTCATTTAGCGCTTGAGCAGATTGATGTCCTATTGTAGTTATTCCTCTTATTTTCACTTCATTCTCAAAAAGTGTTCCCGCCATGTAGATATGAGAAGGGGTCGTATTATGGATAAAAAAAGGATGTTATTAGTTCATTTGTCATAGTTGTTAAAATGTCTTTACTATTGTCAGTTTATTATAGTTAGTATTAGTATTATTCTTAATCTATCGCTATAATCCTGTTACAATAAAAATATTATCAAGGTTATGATAATAATCTAATGGATATCATGATTATAATTGGATTATATGCTGATCCCTATTTGACTTGATTTTGCAGAGTATACGGTTTCCCCATATGCTGGTTCATAAAAATCAAATAAAAAATGTCTTAAAATTGAGCTACAACCTGCGGCCAGTTATCGTTTCATAAGCATAGATATAGCGCCTACTCAGCTCATTCGCCACTGAAGAGATGATCTGCGGAGGTTGTGGTTTCTTTCCCTCGCAAGCAAACTTCTCTATCAAATCTTTGAATCCAATTTCGGTAAGCCAATCACGCAGCAACTGCTTGTCGTAGCTCTCTTGATTCTTTCCTGGTTGATAAGCACTCTTTAGCCATAACCGATATTCATCAGGTCCAAGCGAGTCTCCAAGGATGAGGTTGCCTTTTTCATCCATACCGAATTCAAACTTTACGTCCGCTATGATGAATCCTGCTTTGTCGATAATCTTACTCATTTTCTTATAAAGTGATATCGAGGTGGTTTCAAGCAAATCGTAGTCATTGTCAGATAAAATGTCTAATGAAATTGCTGTGTGACGATCGATAGGTTGGTCATGCTCTTCAGATT
Organism: Nitrososphaera sp.; assembly: GCA_036259955.1. Taxonomy (GTDB): domain Archaea; phylum Thermoproteota; class Nitrososphaeria; order Nitrososphaerales; family Nitrososphaeraceae; genus Nitrososphaera. The sequence goes on from DATAAU010000068.1 coordinate 29,355, forward strand.
TTGTGGTTGGATCAAATATTGGTTCAGGGAGTTTCGATCCCAAAACTGGCTTAAAGTCAAAGGGCAGCTCATCACGCAGGCCTCCTTGTTTGTAACGTTGGACAAAGCTGCCATAAAAATATCCTCTCACCACACATTCAAGGGGCACCATCCGCAATTTTTTGACTTCCATTTTATCCTCTGCTACTACTCTCACCATATGGTGAGGAGTATCGAGCATGTCAAACCAAAACTCTGCAAATTTGCACAGAACTTCTCCTTTTCTTGCAATAGGTGTAGCCATATTGACATCAAAAGCAGAGACTCGATTCGAGAAATGGAACAGAATATTGCCGTTGTCAAGTTGATATAAGTCCTTGACCTTTCCGCTCCGAATCAGTCTCATAGTTGAATTGGCTATATTTGGTTATAATATAAAGTGTGCTTATTGTGATTGAAAGACATTTAACGGTGCTTTGATCAATATCTTCGACATAATATGGTCAACAGCGACCTCCTTGCAGTAGACTGTCCCCTACGCGTTGGCATCATAGGTGGAGGTCAGCTTGGAAAGATGCTTGCCCACGAAGCCAAAAGAATGGGCCTTGAGGTTGTTATTCTCGATCCGACACGAGAGTGCCCGGCTTCAAGCATTGCTGATGAGCAAATTGTGGCCGATTTCAAAGATGAGGATGCAATATCAAGGTTAGCTGAGGAAAGCGATGTGTTAACCTATGAGATAGAGCTTGCAAATTCTGTCGCTCTAAAGAATCTTGAATTAAGACGATATCCCGTCCGCCCTGCCCCAGAAACGCTTCACGTTATCCAAAATAAATTTAGACAGAAATCCTTTCTGAGAAACCATAAGATTGACGTCGCAGATTTTGAGATGGTCACATCAGAGGATCATCTTTACCAATTATGCAAGAATTTTGGATTTCCCGTCATGCTCAAAGCATGCGAGAACTCCTATGATGGTCGTGGTAATTTTCTAATCACCTCGCCTGATCAAGTTCCGAAGGCCTTCAGATATTTTTCAAATAATCAGATTATGGTCGAAAAGTTTGTCCCTTTTACAAAAGAGATATCAATAATGGTCGCCAGGAACCCCAGCGGAGACATAGCATCGTTTCCCGTTGCAGAAAATATTCACAAAAATAGCATCTTGGACATGTCTATAGTGCCAGCAAGGATCGACCAAGAGACACAGCTAAAGGCAAAGAGGACGGCGGAGATGACTATGCAGGTATTGAAGGGATCAGGAATATTCGGAATTGAGATGTTTGTTACAAAAAATGGAGACGTTTTAATAAATGAGATCGCGCCTAGACCTCACAATTCTGGACACTATACTAATGAAGCTTGCTCTGTGTCTCAGTTTGAGCAACATCTGAGGGCTGTACTGGATTTGCCGTTAATCAAACCAGAACTATTTTGTCCAGCCGTCATGGTTAACATACTTGGAAAAGACCATCTAGACGGTCCCTATGTCATCAACGGCCTAAAACAGGTTTTGAGCGTTCCAGGTGTTAAGATGTATGTTTACGGTAAGAGGACAACTAAACCTGGACGTAAATTAGGTCACATTACGGCCACAGGCACTACAGTAGAGGACGCCCTTATGAGGGCTACAAAGGCTAGAGCCGCTATTGAGCTAACTGCAAAAATGACGAAGGAAAGCTCAGAATGAATACCCCACTTGTAGGGATCATAATGGGAAGTGACTCTGATCTTCCGATAATGAATGAAGCTAAGGAGATATTGGATTCATTTGGAGTTGCTAACGAAATTACCATCGTATCTGCACACAGGACTACAAAGAAAATGGTCCAATATGCTACGAGTGCGAAGAAAAGAGAAGTTGAGGTAATCATCGCAGGTGCAGGAGGGGCAGCCCATCTTCCAGGCATGGTAGCTTCGTTAACTGCCGTGCCGGTAATCGGCGTTCCGATCAAGACAAAGAGCCTCAATGGACTTGATTCACTCCTTTCGATCGCTCAAATGCCACCAGGAGTACCGGTGGCCACGATGGCCATAAATGGAGCCAAGAATGCGGGTCTCCTTGCCTGTCAAATCCTAGGAACAAAGTATCCGCCTGTAGCGGCAAAAATAGAAGAATACAAATACAATTTGAGGCAGAATGTACTCAAAAAGGCAAGAAAGCTCGAGAAATCTGGTGTCGAGCGTTATTTGAGAGGTTCATAGAAAAAATTTATTTGTAACTGACCAATTTTATGCGTGTTGTGAAGCACAAAAGTACTCAATCTGCTCAGGCGGGATCAAATAAAAGAGAAGCAGATGACCACGAAGACATCGATCCGATCATAATCAAGAAACTGTCTGCACATGAGAAGATGGCGGAGGAGATAAAGAAAAAACAAATCGACTGTGAAGCTCTTGAGCTTGGCTCACACCCTCTTGAACGTAAGCAATATTTTAGCCAAACCTTCTCCATGTCTCCAAAGTTTGTCACGAACAAAGGGTTGGTGAAGATCAAAGGCCGAAACATCGACTATGTCCAATTATTGCAGAGGAATTAGAATTGCCCAATATAGATCCTATTCCATTGCCATACGGTCCTTTGCAATATTATCAGATCCACTATATAGTCAATATTAAGAGCAACGACAATGACAAATTTTTGGCACGATGTAGGGCTATAACGAAGGGTCATTTCCAAAGCAAGCGTGTAGTTGATGTAAAGTGGACAGGAAACGACAATTTTGCAATGATATTGCAGTCCGATATTGTCCTTACAGATTTGTTAAGGGAAGTCATGATTAAGGTACGAGAAGTAACGATAGATCCACAAGACGATCATATCAGGATCCATGGTAAGTGGGTCCATGAGGAAAACCTTGCATTTGATCCGCTTATGCTTGAAATTGCAGATAGGATCGCTCTCCACATTAAGAGAATGGTGCATAAGGGGTATTAGATCCCGCTAGTACTATTTTTCCCTGGCTAACGATAACTTCCTGTGATGACCAAGTTAACTTTAATAACCATAGATCATTGGGAATTTTGTGGAAAAGCAAGTATCTTCCAGCTCTCGCTCAAGATTTACAGATAAGACTGTAGTTATCACGGGTAGTGGGACTGGTATCGGACAGGCAATCGCTAGAAAGTTTGCCGAAAACGGCGCCAACATTATCATCATGGGCAGGAGGAAGGAGCCTCTCGATCAGACTGCAGGTATTTTGGAGCAAATAATTTCATCTTCGGGTTCTACAGGCAGGGTGGGTGTTTTCCCAGGAGTAGATGTTGCAGATGAGTCTGGAATCAATTCCATGTTTGAAAGTATCCGAAAGGAGTTTGAAGGGGTCGATATTATTGTGAATAATGCTGGTGTGTCGGGTCCAGTAAAAACATTTACAAATGCCAGTGTAAAGGAATTCCGTGAGGCTGTAGCCATCCATCTAACGGGCACCTACTGGACTAGTGTGAGCGCTCTGAACGCAATGAAAAGAGGTTCCAAGATAATCACAATTGCAACATTTTTCACAGAGGAAAATCGATATGAGCAGAGACCATATAGATTCAGGACACCTTATACAGCTGCACAGGGCGCCAAAAACCGTCTTGCAGAAGCACTAGCGTGGGAGCTTGTGGAACGCGACATCCGTTCGATTGCTACAAACCCTGGACCTGTCCACTCGGATAGAATCTACAAGACAGTGTACCCAAAAGCTGCGGCTGAATTTTTGCGCATTGGAGGCTACCCCGGACTCAGCTCTCTTGAGATTGAGAAGATTACTGCTGTCGCGCTTCCTCTGCTGGGTGAACCTGCGGATGTAGTAGCAAAAGGTATTTCGCAAGTTGCCGCAGAAATTTGTGAATCTCGAGGTCAGACCGTAACGGATGAAAATATCAACAGATTGTCAGAGACTGTCTCAGGCGCCCTTGGAAAGATGCAGGAGATAGCCGAAAAAATACAGAGTAATACGAGCAAGATGATAGTAGACGGGGAATTCCTGAAACAAGAAGACGTAGCAGAAATGGTCATAAATTTATGCGACGACAATATAAGCCGGCTAATAAACGGCAGGGTAATTCCAAATGACCGCGTGTTCTATCCTGTCAAACCAATAGTTGGGACAGGAGTGGATGGGTTATCGCAGCCTGATGTAAAAGGAAAAGTTATAGTTATTACGACCAGCTCATCGGCTAAGAAGGACATAGAGAGAGTGAAAGAGATTGCCCAACTTGCTAACGAAGCTGGTGCCAAGGATGTAATCGTGCTTGCACATAACCAGCAAGATATGACAGAATATGGTGAATTTCACAATCATACTATTGACATGCTAGATGAAAAGAGCGTCCATAGAATCTTCAATGCTGCAAAGAATAGGTCTGGCAAGATAGATTCAATCATCCATTTCACAGGAGAATATGATTATAATGTGCCTCTGAGCTCGCTTTCAAGAAGACAATGGGATATATTGGTTGAAAACTTCATTTACATTCCAGGACTGATAACAAAAGAAGGCGTCAATGCTATGGCCCCTGAGGGCGCAATTCAAGATCCAGTAAAATTCAGGGATTCCACAGGTACAATTGTCATAGTGGGTCCTGACGCTCCCATTGGTAAAAAGATATCCGGATTATTGAGAGCTAGGGCAGATGTGTTCCGGGGAGCACTTCGACCATACACAGCCACTGTAAATCAAGAACTAAGCGATGTGCTTGGCTCTAGTATAAAGCTATATCTATTGTTTGCAGGCAACAGCGAAGGTTCACAACCCGACAATAGTAAACTCTGCAGCGCAGCATTGAACCTTGCATCAGGCGTTGCTCTAAACAGAAACGAGGCAATATTCTATATCGACGAAGCAAGGAAATGATGTTATTTCTTAGGTGACTGAAAAATCTTGGTTATTTTTTGCCCGAAGGTAGATGACTAACAAAACAACTGTTTATCGTACATCCCTAATCAATACCTCAAATTTAGTCCATCTAAAATGAATATGATTGCTACTGTCATCAGTACGGCTGCCAATAATCGTTGCAGTAGTGTATCATTCGTAATACGCAATAGTCTTGCTCCTATCTGGGCACCAACGAAAGAACCTGTGGACAATACAACTGCCTGAAGGTAATCCGGATGCCCCAAAGCCGAATGCGTAAACACTCCTGCAATAGCTGTCATCATTAATGTCAATTGCGATGTTGGAGCCGCTCTGTGCATAGTTAATCCAAGCACAAGCAACATGGCAGGTACAAATATAATTCCCCCTCCCACACCAAAGAGACTTGAGATTATCCCAGCGCCAAATGAAGCAGCAAATACTGCAACCTTCAAAGGCAGCGAACGGCTTTTGACATTACGATCTTTTAGGACAGAGTTTTTGTACAAAACGTAAAGGCCTGTTAGAATTAACAAAATCCCAAAAAACAGTTTGAATGTATCCTCAAGCAGATATTCTGACAGTACAGCACCAAATATGCCCCCTGGTATGGCGCAAGCGGCCATTTCTAGGCCAAGGCCATAATTGATCCTTTTCTGTCTAGAGTATTCTATAGTAGATGAGACGCTTGTTGACATCACGGCAATAAGGCTGGTGCTTGCTGCTTGTGTTGGTGGCACGTTCAAGAATGTAAGGGCAGGCACCATGATTATACCACCCCCGACGCCAAGCATTGAGCCTAAAGTTCCAGCGCCAAGCCCAACAACAAACAGAAATGACAGCGTAGTGATATTGTCTAACAATTCTCTCAAATTCCTTTGTTATCTTAACAAAAGACAGCAGGGTAAAAACCGTTTGCTAGGAGATCTTGAAAACGTCACTAAATAGATCAGTCCTCCTTAAGAATGGTTTATCAGCATCAACTGAACCTGATATTTCACGGGTATTAGATTTTAGTAGTACGGATAGTTTGAGTTTGACTATTTTCTGGCAAATAGTCCTATTCCTGTGACTGGACGGACTCACTCATCCTTAGACTGCTGTACCATGACTATCAGCGTATCGGGAACGAACAGTACCAAGAAGCAGAGGTTAATTTTAAATTTGATTACCCTTCCAGGTACGATCTTTCATTGACTAGAATTTTATATAACTAATTTAATTCAGAAACTTGTATTTTTATTAAACCCTCATGATCTTACACAGCAGTAACTATATTGCGTGTAATAGTTGTAGGTTTCGGGGTAGTTGGACAAAGTTTCGCCAAGCTGTTATTGTCACGATCAGCAGATCTGTACAGTCAATACGGCATAAAGCCTCGTATAGTAGCCTGCCTTGACAACAGCGGCTCAGCTATAGCACCTGCGGGGCTTGATGTCAAGAAGCTTCTTGAGGCAAAGAAAATTAAAGGGACAGTAGGTGCTTACGAGAAGGCTAGCACCGAATTTGATCCGCTTCAAGTAATCGAAAAAGTAGAGGCGGAGGTGATGCTTGAATGCACTCCCACAAATCTGAATGATGGTGAGCCTGCAACTTCCCACATCACAACTGCAATGAGGAGTCATAAGCACGTGATCTGCGTCAATAAAGGGCCACTGGCCCTTGCCTTTCCATCACTTATAGAGCTTGCTAATTATAATAACGTCATGTTAAGATTCAGCGGTACTGTCGGTGGAGGAACACCAATTTTGGAATTTGCTAAGCGTTGTCTAAGGGGAGATAGGATAATTTCCTTTCACGGGATTCTGAATGGCACGACAAATTACATTTTGAGCAAGATGGAGGAAGGACGAACATACGCTGCAGCAATGGAGGATGCCAAACAACAAGGATATGCAGAGGCGAACCCTGCGCTCGATGTGGATGGATTTGACGCAGCTGCAAAACTCGCTATTATGGCTAACTGGGTTATGGGAATGAAGGTAACCATGAAGGATATCAAGCGCACTGGAATCGTGAATGTTGGATTGCCTGATGTCAAAAAAGCGGCTGAACGTGGCAATGCGATCAAATTACTAGCGGTTTGCGATAACAGACGGCTTGATGTCGCTCCCACAGAAGTTCCAAAGACAGATCCGGTATGTGTCAATGGTACCTTGAATGCTATTACATTTTCTTCCGAGCATTCTGGACAGCAGACGATTATCGGTAGAGGTGCCGGTGGCATGGAAACTGCAAGTGCGGTTTTAAGAGATCTTATAGAAATAAAAGATGAAACATTTAATATATAATTCTTATCTCAAAAACGACTATCCAAATCTAGATTACCAACAAAAGGCTGACCGATTAATGAGGAGTATCAAATGGACTTACTAACACGGGAAAGGTTAACATTTCTTATGCACTATCTATTATGACCGCCTGAATTTGAAGCAGCAGTAATAAGAAGGATGGCTAGCCAGGGATGGAAATAACGTATAAATATTGCAACGTAATAGATAATTTCTATACATCTCCTATGCAGATTTTTAATCAAAAAGTAGAAAAAGTAAGAGAAATTACAGATACTGACTCGTATCGATGTGTACAGTGCCATCTTAGGCCTGCGGAAATATTCCAGATCAATGGTGAGTACTGCTTAGAATGTTGGCAGGAAATAACCCATACTAATTCTTAGGCACCCATAAGCGGAAAAACAGTTCTTCAAATATATATCTCAGCTCTTATGCTAGATGAAAGGGTTCTAATAATGATCATCAAATATGCAAAACATCTAGTAAGCCAGTGTGTCTGAGTTTGATGGAAAGAGAAACGACAGTTCTTGTGTAACAGATTAATTATCGTTTATGTATCAATATCTTGATCTCCCTGAAGGTATTAGTACTATCAAAGACTGAAACAGCAAAACTTTTCGATAGATTATCTTCCACATGGCCGCACGACCTTATTCCAAAGGTTAAGAATATCAAGGTATATGAGATTGAGCGAGATAAGTGGTTATTGAGTGCAGATAAGATCATAGCGGCTCAAGTAGGCGATTTGATAGTTCCATTCCTCGGCAAACAGGAAGACTTGAAGCGATTTCCTTCTGTAATAATAGACAGAGGTGCAGTAAAATTTGTTTGCAACGGTGCCAAGGTGATGCGACCCGGCATAGTGGATTTTGACTCATTCAAAAAAGGAGAAATTGTAGCGGTAAGAGATCAAACCCATGGGAGAACGCTTGCTGTAGGACTTGCTCTTGAAGACAGCGAGACGGCAAAAGCGATGACCAAAGGCTACGTCATAGATACGGTTCACTATGTTAGCGACAAACTCTGGGAAGCCTACAAGAAAATATAAGAGATTAGGAAGGTCGTATTGTCTCTTCCCTGTGCCCGGTTCTCGTTATATACAATATATCAATTCCATCTCCACTTGCAGCATCACGTTGGACCGCAGACCGGATAGCTCTGGAAGCCAATTCTTTTACTGCCTCTTCAGACATATTCGGCTTAAATTCAGCATCCATGATTCCAAGAGCCCCTTCTGCTCCGGTGCCTACGGCAGCATAATCATCAGGAAGCACCGAACCGAGTGGATCAAGAGTATATATTTCTGGTTTTTCGTTGATACCGCCCACGATGACCTGAGTCAACAGCGGAAAATACCTTCTCTCAAACATAATAACTGACATTAGCTTTGCGACCGAGTTTGGAGGAACTTCACGCCGCGTCTCCAACTTGCGTATCTTGGCCAATGCCTCCACCTGCCTTACGAGTACCTGCATGTCAGCGACCATGCCCGCGCATGCCGCTCCAACGTGATCCGTTACCGAGAACGTCTTTTTAATATTCTTGTTCACTACAAAGTTCCCAAACGAAATTCTCCTGTCTGCTGCTAAGATAACGCCATCATTATAGGATATACCTACTACCGTCGCCCCTGGCATGAATTCTGCAAACGCCATATGCGATGTACATCGCTGTTCCAGTTAGATTTAGTCGTTTCTATTGATTAGTTGAAAAAAATGCCAAATCAGATAATGATTTTAATGTCTCTAGCGCTTTGTCACACTCGTGTCGTGTATCCTGATGGCCTCAGCCACAAGTCTGTTCTGTAATTCAAGCGCCTCCTTGCCTTCCGGATGTTTGGCTTGAGCAACCGCCTCAGCGACGATGCTTATGACATGCCTCATAAGAAACTCATCCCCTCTTGTTGCTTCTGCCCTGTAGGTCGGATTAGCCTTATTTACAAACACAATATTCTCTGTGATAAAGCTATATCGAGAGTCGCTTTCATCTTCGTATGGAATCACCTTGTATCCTATTCTTTTGAGTGCAAACGTCTTCTTCACTATCGGCTTACGTACATTTCTTGTTTTGATTGTGCCATCGGTGGCACTATCTGTATCACTCATTACCTCTGCAACCAAGCCTTCTGATCCTACATTAGGCAGGCTGCCAGCTACTTTTGGTTCTGTGACTATATGTGGTGAGGCAGTACCCGTCTTAGCGATTGATTCGCTCTTGGCTTGCGAGTATACTATCTCGTCATGCTCTTCGATATGGTGTTTGTTACTAGGGTAGGACTTGGGCCTATGATTCTCGTCTTCTTCGTCTGGACCAGTACCCCTCACTTTTTCTTTTATTTGGACCATCTCATAGCCTTGTACTTCCTCTTCGAGTTCCAAATTCTCGATCATGGCTTGTCCAAGTATCTTGTCAATTTCGCGGTAGATCCGAGATTCCTCTCGAGTTATTAGTACGTCTTCGTATTCGGTCAACCCAGGGATGACACTATCAATAACAAAGGATTTCATCAGCTGGTTAAACTTGACATATTCACTGTCTTCGATTATTGCGGATTTATCAGCAAACCTCGTTGTTAGGCTATCACATCTGACAAATCCTGTTACACGGTTCAGCTTTGTGTCAAAACCAAAGTTGCTGCGCGTCACGACGTGGTTTCCTACCATGACAGCTATCCCACGCTCATCGTCTGAAAGCGGCCTCCTTGCAATAATGATCTCTCCAGCTATTTTGCCATTTTCAAGGTTAATAGGTATCCTGTGACCTTGTATCTCTGGAGCTTTTACGATCTGAGCTCCTTCAAATTGCCATTCTATGAATTTGTCTGCCGTTTTTATATATACTTCAAACAGGGGATGTCTCAGGATTGCAAGTTTTCGGATCTCTTTGATTATTTTGAATGTGTCTAGCTGGGTTTTAGCACCGGTCATAAGAAGTTCTGTCCCGTCTCGCTTAAGCGGAGGATGTTTTAAGTCATCAAGCTTAGCAATACCAGTATACAATTTTTCAAGCACATCTTCACTGATCGCTAGGGCTTTTGTATAACTCTGGCGACGTGTGCGTATTCTCATGCTCTCAAACGATGTCAAGAATGATAATCTTCCTGTCCCATATCTGCCGGTCCGGATTCTCTTTAATCTGGGCGAGATGGATTCAGTTCTCTTGTGCGGTGAACCCAAAAGTAAAAATTTTTCCATCCCATTTTGGTCCATTCCTGCGTCATCTTCAATAGAAATCGAACCGTTGCTGAGGACAGTGATAAGAACTTTCGTGGCGTCCTCATCAAACGCATTCTCTACTAGTTCCTTTATGATCTCCGTCGGAGACACCCAAGTTTTAGTGGCGAATTCTTTGAAAAATGATGGATGAACCTTCATCTGAGCAGGCATACTTCATCTGCTCATACTTCTAGACCTTTATTTAATACTTGTCGAGGTATCTAATTGTTATACTAATTTGTATTAATATCCGTAAAATGCATGCACATGGTCGCTTGTCGCTTTAATTAATGACTGGCCAAACGTAAGAATATGACAGAATTAGAGAATTATAGCAAACGGTGGCGTAAATTCCAAATCAGCTTCATTGGTGGGACAACATCCTAGCTTGATATTTTTCCAGATATGTAAATTAATATTAAAAGGATTATCATTGGAGAGAAGACATAATAGTTAGCCCCTTGCGCAAAGGATGTCTTTTCCATCTATTTGAAAGAGTACTTTCTTATGACATGTAAGAGAATCTAGAGCGTCAGAGCCCCTCTTTGGTCTCTCCGACACACACATATATTGTCCTTTAAGCCAAAATAATCGATGCAAAAATGCGGCTGCGGTAGAGACTCCAAGTCATTTGAAGCATGTACACCTCTAGGTTGCAATACATTTGTGGTGTGCAGCGGTTGCTCCAAAGAGATATCCCAATGCTCATGTGATGCTACATAGGCTTGTAGCGCAGAACAGCGCCTATTTTACCGAGACTGGCAAGTTGCGATCCTTCTTCTGTCTTGCCCGAAATCACCTCGAGCCTACAACCTGTCTTTATAGAAAGTTCATTGAGGTAGTCGACTATATCTTTGTCTACAACTTCGAGGTCGGTACTGGAGCATACTGAACACTGCTTTGAAAGCCACTCTTGTTTTGTACTGACCAGTTGGGGTCTGTCTATCATTATTGTTTGAGTATTTCTACAAGCCTTGCATCGTATCTCTAGCTTCACGTGCGTGATGTCATCAGTTACCAAGACCAAATCCGCAATGCCGCCTTCCAATGCCTTCACCACGTCATGAATGCCATATATCCCAAGGCCGCGTCCAGAATGCACTTCGCTCATAAATTTTTTGATAAGCTGTTTTTCTTCCATAACACGAAACTCCTGCAGGATACCCTCTTTTTGCGCCTTTTCTATCAGTTCGCGTACGCCTTCTTCACCGGAATAAGAGGTATCAAGGGTTGCTATAATGCTGTTTTGCAGTCGATAGTCAAGGTACTCCTCTTTTAGAAAGTTCTCCTTCGTTGGCCCAGGGCCCCCGACAATTGTGCCCTTTACATTATATTGATCTATAAAAACCTGTTTTACGTGATCTGCCACCCTATGATAATATTCATTTAACTCGTTTTCCCTTAACCGCTCAAACCTTCTTGCGGATTGGCCGCCTTGACGGTGTTTGCCCGCTACGCCGGACGTGAGCGAGTCAATAGCCTCCCACCGATCGCCAGTAAGAATACCAATCCCGGTTTCCTGTGTGTCTATTGATAATATACCAATAACCTTATCATCTTTCATCATTTCCTTGAGGTGGTCCGTCCAAAAGTGATCATCGCATCGGTAAAGGCTGATTTGGACAGGCTTTGGTGGCAATACAGGATATATCTCGATTTTTTCCTTGCCAATACCTTTGTCGTTTGGGATTGCTCCACAGAATATTATTAGGCCATTCTCAGGTGTTTCCCTGAACAATTTCAGTTGCTCTATGGTTCTGCTAAGCGCGTCTTGCACATGTGTTCTGGTGAGGTCTGATTTAATATTAGAAGCAGTGCCAGCTTCATTGCGAAGTTGAGAAATAACATCAAAGACTGGTCGACGAGGGGGAATGTATACGGTGACAAGTTCTGTTCCATGTCCTGAAATACTTGACAGTTCATTTATCATCTTCGTCAGTTTATATCGTTTTACGGAATCCCACTTGCTATTACCATCATTTGCCATTGAATATTATAACAGGAAAAATTTGTTCGCACATAATATAAGGTTTCAATTTCTCAGGTAACTTATAAGTGCGAAATTGAAAGTTAGAGCCGGAAAATCATGCTACCTAGGCTTGAATACATCAAGCAGGCTAGAATGCGACTCGGAATAACCCAGAGAAGATTAGCCACCTTGACGGGGATCAGCACTTCAATGATAAACCAAATCGAATCGGGGAGATGCAAACCGAGTTATGAAACTGCTCGCAAGATCTTTGAAGTCTTAAGCTCCCTTGAAGGGCGGAGCTCTATGAAGGCAGGAGATATTTGCAGCCATGGTCCAATTTCTGTGCAAAAGGACGAAAAACTTCATAAAGCAATAGATATTATGCGTGACAACTCGATAAGTCAGATCCCGGTATTTGACTCTTCCAGAGTTGTAGGCATACTGACGGAGGATGGGCTCGCAAAAGTGATGCTGGAAAAAGATGAAAAGGATCTTAGGAATATGCATGTTTTCCAAGCCATGGAGCCACCCCCTCCGATAGTCGACGTGTCAACGCCAGCCAAAGCACTTATTCCACTTGTGAGATTTGCTAAGTGTATTTTGGTAAGCCAGAAGGGTAATGTAATCGGAATAGTGACAACAACTGACACGTTGAAAATGGTTGAGTAGCTATCTATTCCTTCAACTTTTCAAGACCCACGCAGCAATCTGCACATTTGATACATTCGTTGCAAATGCTGATCTCGCTCTCCATAGGAAGTATAGTAGTACATAAAGCACATTGCTTAGCTGACTGCAACTAATCTAACCTACATGCTTTAGATCGAAACACTATTTTAATCGTTCTATTTCCATGGTGCAACTTGTGGAGAGGCTTTGTAAGCAATGACATAGCGCTTGATAATAAAAAATGTTCCATGCACGTCTAAGTGTTTCTCCAATCAAATAGCCTAATACAGGATGACCAGGCTGCTTATGTACTGCCTAAGAGCAGACCTGAATCATTTGAAAAACCATCATAAGTAATATTGATCGCAACACTCATCCTGTTGGATGTAGAACAGTTAAGAAGTTTGAAAATAGTACAGAGTGAGAACCAAAAAAATTATTTAAATTCCTCTTCTAGTATAGTCCGCCTCTTCGTCATCTGATAGAGATTATCAGCCTTCTTGAGTGCTTCATCCCTTGATCGTCTAAATATCATAGATTGGATCAGAAGGTAGTTCTCAGGTATTACCATACCCGTCTGATCATCGGAATAAGCTATTTTGACGGTATCATCCTGAACCCTCAGAATATCCTGGTGAATATGTACCATATTGGTATCACCATGAGGAAATCCAAGTTCAAGTGCTTTTTTTCTAACGTCGCCTGTACCTTTGGCAGAGTTGATAATTGCGACTCCAAACTCATTACGAAAGCATTCAAGTAGCTGATCCTTAGTCGGCGCCGCTCCGTCGCTAAAACGAACAAACATCTGATGTAGGTGCATCATCCTTGAGGGTACTTTGAAAGCATCGACATACAGGTTAGCATTAGGAATAAAGTCCTTTACATCGTCTTGATGGTGTGGATTTCTATCCCATTCTATTGAGTCTTTGACGGCCTTGGTATCTTCAAGATCTGCCCAGCGCCTAACAAGTTCAATATCAAATCGCCTGATCCTATCGGCAAAATTTTGTATCAGGGGTTGCATTACCCTGCCCATGCCAGACACATTGCAACTACCTTGTATAACATATGTCTTGCCTGCAGCCTTGTCATAGTTAACGCGTGAATTATGAATCATATCTGCTACCGCCCGCTCGCCATTCCTGTCCTCCCCACCCTGAAATATTGCTGGTTTGTTCATAGGCTCATAGAAGTTCTTCTTATTTTCGTATCCTACTCCCTCCTTTGCAGCATCTACCACTAAATCGCATCCCTCAACAGCGTCCTCAATTGAGCCTGCGACTTTGTAGCCTTTTTCTTTGAAGTTGCTGAGTGCTTCCTTTGGCACGTAGACATTATAACGGTTATCCAATGCATCCTTCACCTTATCGTCTATACTATATTTTGCAACCCCGACCAACTGGATCTCTTTATCGACTGCCAGTGAGCTTGCAAGACGGCGTCCTATGTTTCCATATCCATTGATGAAGATCCTCACCAAAACGATCACTCGAGATTTATTATGAAATTCAAATAGTTTGTATGTATTATATAGATTCCTAAAGCCCCCTATGTTTTGATGATTACATTAAGCTTAAATACAGTAAGGCCCCTCACAATTATGGAGATTATGCAAAGAGGCGGTCGTTTTTGGTATCTTTAAGTTTCTCTTGCTAGAAGGTTCTCTACTTTCAGATAGGTGTTTTGAATGAACATACTAGTTATTGATAATTATGATTCTTTTGTATACAATCTTGCTCAGATATTAGGAGAACTGAGGGCCAAACCTACAGTCTTAAGGAATGATATCATAACAGTAGGTGATGCCCTTAAACTAAATCCTGATGCGATAGTCATTTCGCCGGGTCCGGGTCATCCAGCAGACCGCAAATACTTCGGGGTATGTACGGATATAATAACGCAACTTGGTGATAAAATTCCTATCTTAGGAGTCTGCCTCGGACATCAAGGCATTGTTCATGCCTTTGGTGGCAAGGTCATAAATGCAAAAAAAATCAGACACGGAAAGACAAGTCCCATAGAATATACGCATGATAAGCTCTTTGAAAATATTGCCAATCCATTTAAGGCAACCCGTTATCATTCACTCGTGGCCGATCAGAATACGCTTCCATCATGTCTTGAAGTTACTGCAAGAGCGATAGATGATGGCGAGATAATGGGGATCAGACATAAGCATTATCTTATGGAAGGAGTTCAATTTCATCCCGAGTCTGTACTTACAATCGAAGGACGGAGGATGCTTTCGAACTTTATTTCTATGGTGAAAAGATGACCACTGTATCAACAAATTTGCAAACAGAAATAAAAAAATTAGTTTCAAAGAAAGACTTATCGAGTAGAGAAATAACTGACGCTCTTGATGCAATCCTTGCTGCAGATGTCCCTGATACAGCAACTGCAGCCTTTCTTGTTGCGCTGGCGATGAAAGGAGAGACCGCTGAAGAACTTCAATCAGTTCTTCTTTCATTGAGAAAGCGCGCTACTAGGATAACGCCTAAAGTCAAAGGATCTCTCATCGATACATGCGGAACAGGGGGCGATTCAAGAAAATCATTTAACATTAGCACTGCAGCAGCTATAGTAGCGGCTGCGGCGTCTGCCAAAGTTGCCAAGCACGGCAACAGATCTGCTTCCAGCCTCTGCGGCAGCGCAGACTTTCTTGAATATATTGGGCTTGATCTAAATACTCCACCGACCAAAGTTCAATCTTGTATCGAGAACATCGGCATAGGATTCCTCTTTGCACCATTATTCCATCCATCTATGAAAAGCGTAGCCGCAATTAGGAAAACCATTGGAATAAGTACAGTATTTAACAAAATTGGTCCACTAAGCAATCCATGTACTAATCTCTCAGGTCAACTCGTCGGAGTTTTTGAGCCACAGCTTCTTCAAGTTTTCTCTGAAGTATGCTCAGGATATGTTAATGAAGCAATGATAGTTTATGCCCAAGATGGTTTTGATGAGCTTTCAAATACTTGTGAAAATGATATCTACTGGGTTTCAAGTGAAAATAATACAACAAGAAGAATACGCCTTCATCCCAATGCACTGGGGATGGAAGTGGCTAAGTCGGAGCAATTGGTAGTTGCTTCAAAATTAGATTCTATCAACAGTACACTGCAAACAATCCATGGGAAGGGTAGCAGAGAAAAAATGGATATTGTAGTTCTTAATGCTGCTGCTGCTCTAGTTGTCAGCAAGATTTCCTCCAACCTTAAGGAAGGCGTGGAATATGCAAGAGATGCAATAAAAAGCGGTAAAGCAAGGGACAAGTTATCGCAGCTAATAAAATATTGTGGGGATTTGGAAAAATTAAAGGAAGCAGAGAAAAAGTTTTCTCTTCTCTAACTAATCATCGTCTTTTTCTCTTGCTGTCCTTTTCTTTGGCGCTTCTGATTCAATATCGTCGATACCTTTTTCATTCACAGTAAATCGGACATCAGAGTATGGATGATATGGCGAGTCAATTATCTTGGCTATTCTATCATTGCCAGCCTTGCGCAGGTATATCCTGTATGTTGATGCATGTCCAATCACATTTCCACCTGCAGGTTTGGTCGGATCCCCAAAGAAGGTGTCCGGTGTAGATTGAACTTGGTTTGTAACAATGATTGCCACGTTGTAAATCTCAGCAATCTTTACCAGCTTGTGCATAATGCTATTGAGTCGCTGTTGTCTATCTGCCAGAGTGCCTCGGCCAGCAAACTCAGCGCGGTGAAGCGAAATGATACTATCAATTATTATCATTTTAGCCTTAAAATCGTCGATGTATTTGCCCATCGACTTGACTATCAGCTCAAGGTGGCTGCTGTTATATGCCTTGCATATTGCTATCTTCTTCAGTATTTCACTCGGGTCTAGACCCCTTGCTCTTGCTATTTGATCTACTCTTTCCGGTCTAAATGTTCCTTCAGTGTCAATCAATATAGCTCCACCACCAAGCCCACCTTGTTCTACTGGCTGTTGTGCAGTGACACATAACGTGTGACATATCTGTGATTTACCACTTCCAAATTCGCCGTAAAATTCCGTAATTGCTTGAGTTTCGATACCTCCAAGTAACAATTCATCTAGGGATTTTGCCCCAGTGCTGCAGCGCAAAAGAGACTTTCTCTTTTCAAGCTCAACATCTGCAGTAGTAAATTCATTGTCAAGTATACCGCTCTCCCTAAGCAGTTTTTGAGCTGCCAGGATGAAAGTAGCAGCAGTTTCTTTTGAGCCGCCCAAATCGGTAGCAAGCTCCTCTGGTATTGCTGTCGCCAGCTCCATAACTGAGCTTATTCCCGCTTCCTTCATCTTGCGAGCTGTAGTTGGCCCAATGCCTTCAATATCCTCTATCTCTAATTCTGCTACATTTCTTGACGCAGTTGTCATTATAGCCTATTTCTTAGAGGAACTATATAATGAATAGTGCACCTAAGGGGGAGGGGGATATACACATCAAAAATCGCTAGAATACGACGACCGTCTCCAGGCTCTTACGAATACTTTTAGCTTATCGCATAGTCTTTTCATGAAGGTATGTTTGAACTACCGTATGAATCCTGCTTAATAAGTTTCTTTGACCCCTGATTATGGAGACTATGGGTAATGGCGAGTTAGGATTCCTGTTTACGAAGTGCAACCTATACTAAGGAATACCGGCGATGAGATTACTGAAAACAAAGTCAAATCTAATCATCACACCAATCGGGAGATTGTTGTTGATGTACGAGTCGATAAAGAAAATGCAGGGGAGGCCATAAAGTAAGCAATGTATTTAATCGATAACGCTTTAGCAAGGATCTGTTTTGCCTATAATAG
This sequence comes from Nitrososphaera sp., assembly GCA_036259955.1. Lineage (GTDB taxonomy): Archaea > Thermoproteota > Nitrososphaeria > Nitrososphaerales > Nitrososphaeraceae > Nitrososphaera. The sequence goes on from DATAAU010000068.1 coordinate 47,143, forward strand.
AGCTCTACAATGAGCGAAAACTTATCTTATGTTACGGATCTGTCAAAAGATAAAAGATAATAGTGGGAAGCAAATAAAAAAGGGATTACGTGTTCGGTGGAATTACGTAAAAAGAATCTCAGACCACGTTATGCAATATATCCTCATTGGATTCTGACTAATCAGAAATTATGGATTTGGCCTTCACCTACTATAAGCTTAGTGAATATGATAATCCACTTGAAATAGAATCTCTTCTTAATTGTATGAGAAGAGCCATAGTTCGTAGCCTTATGGGAAAAAATCATAATTCGACCTCTGACTTGAAGCAAAAAATAAAAGATATTCTTAGACAGACAAATGCTAAGTTCTCTGAAACTGACTTCGATAAAAACTGGAGGGATTTCTATGTAGATGAGAGATGTCCCATCGTCCATAGGTCTGGTAGCAAGTTGGTCTGTTCGAACATATTCAGAATACGGCAAGATATTAAGCAAAGTAGTATGATGTACAAGGTCGGACTTGTATTATCACATAAACCAATACAAAAAATGAAAAAGCCAATATTGTTAAAACGATCCTCTCGGATTAATTCTACTGCTTATGTTAAGTAATAGGATAAAATTTGATTTTATCTTAAGACCGTCATCGTCTAAGCCGAGAGAAACTAATTGCCACTGTCTGGGTAACGGGAGGTTGCGTGTGGAACTGATTCATTATCAAAAAGGACAATAAAGTATAATCAGTGCTATTTGTCTGTGATCTTCCTCAGTGGAACCTGATTTTGACCTCTATCTCTTTCTCAACTATGCGATCTCTTCAAGAAATCTAATCATAGTTTCAATGTACTTGTATCTTCAGTCATTGAACGATAATCTTCCGTAAATAGGGATCAAAGTTCCCAACTCTGATTGGGCTGACCAATGTATTATCGTTGTATGTTATGTGAACAAATTGATGAGTCTGAGTCTAAGATTCTGCTTATCCGTAGGGTATGGCAAGAAAATGTAACAACTGCTATATTTTTATATCATCTCAATTAAGCCTTATTTCATTGTCAGAGAAACATTTAGAGTCTCTCGGGTGGGACGGTCTGGTTACACAAAAGCGGCAGCTTACTAGCGAACTCAAGGAGTTGTCGGACAAGCTAATTGACATTGACAGGAACCAACTACGCTCGATAGGTAACACGATCAGAGAACAGAGAACTCTTCTTGATTCTTACACTGAGAGGCTAAAGCAGATACGCTATGAAGTAGATAGCCGAAATTCTGAGCTTTTATCCGTCAGCGAAAAACTATCACAATCAAGGAACTTTCTTTCCATGATGGAGGATCGACTTCCTCCAGAAAAGGAAGAGGATTTGCAGGCAATAGTGCAAAAGAATCAAGATAGGATCGATGCAAAAGACTACAAGAGCCAACGGGAAAAGGATGAGATTTTATCCAGGATAAAGGATGCGACAATGAAATTAGAGGCGGTCAAGGCTACGCGAACTATAAAAGAACAGTTCTCAAAACTCAACCAGGAGTCCTCTAACATCAATAATGCTGTAAAGCAGTTAGATGAAGAACGAATTTCGCTTCGGGCCAAAATATCTGCGGCAAATGCGGCGTTGGATAGCTTGTATGATTCAAAAAGAAAATTAACTTCAGAGCATCAATCTTATCTCGCAAGGTATGACAGCATAGCAAAGCAATTTGATGCCATCAATGCACGACTTGATTCCATGTCTGAGATGAGAAGAAAGCAGAGAAAGGAGTACGGATATGTCCAGCAAAATGACGCACTTTTCAAAGTGAAGGAAGAGGCAAAGAAGAAGTTGCAAGCAGGATCTAAGCTAAGCTTTGAAGAATTAAAACTTCTCTATGGCGACAAAGATTAATTTGCTCTGCCTAACCTGCAAGTAACTAAACAGGTCGTAATATGGGGATAAATGATTTTGCCTTTGCTTGTTCTGTTGACGGGTCTATAGTGGGATATTTTACATACCATCACCAGACAATGTTGATTGTGCAATCTGAGCAGGAGGCAAAGGCGGGTATTAATAATTTTGTCAGAATCGCAGAACCGTTTATGGAATCTCTCATTTCTCACGAGTCGATTCATGTAATAATAAAAAACATAGAAGGAACCGAAGCATCGGATTCACTCGATGAAGTCGAAGTAATTGTAGAACGCGGCGGGATAAAACTGCAGGTGCCTCTGAATTTTATCCATTATTCTCGAGATAATTCTGGCATCGTGCTTCCATTTTAAGAAAAAAAAGGTGAGCGGCTAGTCGCTCATTATTTGATATCATCAGTCACTTCGCGCTGGGGTATTGCCATCTCGTCAACTCTAATTGTTACCTTATACCACTTCTCATTGTGTTTGAAAATATGTGCTGAAGCCTTTTTGTTCCCTGCAGAGCCGTATCCTCCGACACGCTCGCTTAGCCTAGAGCGCAGTTTATCAACCTGATACTGCGCTATCATGAGGTTTCCTATTATATTCTCTAATTCTATGTCCCGTTCTTCATCTATGTCAGGAATTTGGGGGTTGTTCTTCCTAGTCTGCATTCTCAATGTACATCCTGTTTCCTACACTGTAGTGGATCTCATCAATGTAGTACGCAGTGTCGACTACTGGTGACGACAGATTTGCACCGCACACCGGCACGCCCTCTATGCGTTCTTCTTCTTCAATTAGAAGACTCATTTGAGTATAAGTCAAACACATCGAATAATAAAGGATAGTATGAATCTACTCTAAGACCTAAGTAAAGGCTACTTCTAGTTAAATGGACCCTTTTCAAGTTAATGACTAAAATAATCCGTCATTTTTGCGTTTGCTGTTTCTTTTAGCAATGCGGACAGCTTTTTCTTGTCTTGCAAAGGTGGCGACTTTATGCCTGTGATCATTTGTAGAAATTCTAATTCTCTTTCAGTCAATCCAAGATTGTCAAA
>DATAAU010000069.1:0-2531 GCA_036259955.1 Nitrososphaera sp.
TATTCATGGGACAGCACCATGAATATGTAAGAGTTGTACTCTTCAGTTGATTTGACAATCCTTTTCAATGTAGTCAAGAGGTAAGTGTTAACTACTATTGCATTTGAGCCCAACATATGATAGGCTCCAAGGCTGCTTGGCATCATTTGCAATATCAGGCTCAGTCCTGCTCGGTGCAGCTTGAATTTCTGTAGGACTACGGCCTTCACTAATTCAAATGTCTCATCAAAGTCCTTCAGATTTGCAATCTTCTCTACAAACTGCAACTGTTCTTCTGTAAGCATTATTGATTGATGCGGGCTAGAGATGTATAAAGTATAGTAATAATGGCTTCGCAATCTTTTTACAACCAGAATATAGTTTTACTGATGTGGAAGCAAAAGCCAAGCAGGTCAACCTGCGGGATATAATAGCCAACTATCCTGATTTTCCCAAACAGGGGATACTGTTTCGCGATATAAATCCCGTTTTCAAAAGGAACGATGCCTTGAACTATATTGCCGATGAGTTTTACCGAATTTATAGCAAATCAAAAGTAGACATGGTGGCTGGAATTGAGTCAAGAGGCTTTATCATAGCGACAGCGCTTGCTCTCAGATTCGGAAGCGGAATCTTAATGATTCGCAAGGCAGGCAAGCTGCCAGGTAGAACCCTCAAGAAATCTTACGATATTGAATATGGAACTGCAATAATGGAGATTCAACAAGAGGCGATAGACAAAGGCAACAATATACTAATCGCTGACGACCTAATAGCAACTGGTGGAACTGCAGAGGCTGCAGCACAGCTGATAAAAGAGCTTGGAGGCAACGTAGCTGGATTTGCTTTCATAATTGAACTTTCAGACTTGAAAGGTGCTGACAAGTTGCGCAGGATGGGATATAATGTTGAGTCATTGGTGACTTTCCATGGTGATTAGCGCAGATATTGGCATAATTGGAGGTACTGGTATCTACGATCCAGAACTTTTCAGTGCAAAGCGTGAGATCAAGGTCCATACGCCTTACGGCGAGGCTTCCGATCTTGTGACAATAGGCGAATATTCAGGAGTTAAAGCAGCGTTTGTGCCGCGCCATGGACGGGGCCACAGGATACCCCCTCACAAGATAAACAATAGAGCAAATATATGGACTTTACAGCAGTTGGGCGTCAAACGCATTATTGCTCCCTCCGCTGTGGGAAGCCTTAAAGAGTTTTTCAGGCCTGGCGACATTTCAATTCCGGATCAATTTATTGACTTTACAAAAAACCGCCAGTATACTTTCTACGATGGGGGGCAGGTTTGTCATGTTTCTTTAGCTGATCCATTTTGTCCAGAGCTACGTGATATTGCGATTGATAAAATAAACAAACTAAAGTATTCTCTGCACAGCGAGGGGACATACATCTGTATTGAAGGACCCCGGTTTTCTACTAGGGCAGAATCAAGATTCTTCCGTGATGTAATGAAGGCAGATATTATAGGTATGACGCTTGTGCCAGAGGTCAACCTTGCAAGAGAAGCCCAAATATGTTACTTATCTATAGCTACCATCACTGACTATGATGTTTGGGCAAACCACCCAGTGACCTCTGCCGAAATAATCGAGACACTTGCCAAGAACGTGGAAAAAACAAAGAAATTGATCGCAGAGTTGGTGGCTACAATTCCTGCAGCAAGAAACAAATGTGCCTGCGGCAAGACACTTGAGGGCGCCTTAGTCTGACGGGGGTTTTAACCCTTCCGGCAAAATAATGTCACCTTCAATCAGCTTGCGCTGAATCGTTATTTGGAGCTGCTCTGGGTCAATACCCATTTTCGCTATCTTGCCTAAAGTGGTCTTTGATACCTTGATGCTTGCATTATGACCTCCAATGCGACCAAATGCTATTGCAGTAAACCGGAATTCCTGGCCCTTGACAACGAAATATCCAGATAGCTTACTAGCTATTTCGCTCCCGCTAGCACTCTTTATAAACACAGTAACTGGAATATCATTATCGCGTATCATTTACTGGTTCACTCGTCACTTCCATATTACGGTTGACATTTTCTTCCACCAAAAAGCTCCACCACTCAGGGTCAACGATTTTAAAGTCCTTGACATACACTTCTACTGCACGATCATTTGCATCAGTAAATGTCATCTTGCCTTCCTTTATTATCTTGATAAGCCGCCAACGTAGGTGGCCTTGGAGGTTTCTGTTAATCGCCACAGCCCACTTTTTGTCTTTGTCAATCTTGGGCATGCCGAGGTAATCTACGATCTCTAAAATCCCTAAGCGCTTTTCTTCACAGAACATCTCTTTTGTCAGAAGACTTCGCCATATATCTACGGAACCCATCGTCCTACCATTCTCGTTGATATTTATTACACCAAAATAGACCACCTTATCGCCGCCAGTTGGGTCCGAAGTCTTCATGATTAATATCCCTTACTCCATGTTGTCACTTATTTAGTTCTTGCATTCTCATAGGGTCTTTCAAGTGCAATGCCAATATTGTCGATCTTAAGGTTCTTTTTGAAGGGTATGCCCTCTTCCTCGCAGCG
>DATAAU010000070.1:0-4453 GCA_036259955.1 Nitrososphaera sp.
AATTGCGATGATATTATCTAAAGATTGGAGTGTTGTCTCATCGCCAAGAGGCAATGTTGGGAGGTTGGATCCTTCTATCTTTAGAACAGCAACATCTTTTCCAGGAGTGGGTTCACCCGTAGCACTAGGTATTATTTCAGCGTTAATCCAGTTTTCGCTTTCAGCAACTCCTGGTATTGATACCCTAGTTGAAGCATAAATATCACTTTGAATATCCCCTAGTAAAATCGCTCCAAGATTATATTGGTTAAGGTAAAAATCTGTTACCGCCTGAACCAATGCTGCGCCCTGCTCACTCAGGTATAGATAGGTACCACTCTGTTGAGCTTGTATAATATCCTGTAAAGCTTGCTCACGTTCGACATCAGCAAACACTATCTCTAAATCCTCTAATATGAAATTCATTATTGCATCTTGTACAAGAAAATCTTCTATTTGTACATCTGGACGCACTACATGGGCATTAGTGACAATGTAGCCGTCTGGCGTAACTATAAATCCAGATCCCATACTAGAAGTTATCGATTGCGTTGACCTAGGAGCCTCCGTGGGAACCATATATTTTAATGGATCTGTCCAGAAAAGTGCCTCAGTCTGTTCTGCAACTACCTGCTCATCGTCAAGATCGATGTCATCATTCTCGTCTGCTAAAATCTCCAAGTCTTGTTGAAGTAGCTCCGTGTTCCTTCCCCAATCAGGTGCCGAAACTGTGGTTGAATAATCAGTACCTATTTGGACTACAGCTGGTTTAGCCAAATCCGCAATCATACCCAGAGTTAGCGGCTCTTCTTCTGGCAGCGGTTGCGCTGCAGTCGTCGTCCATGATGTTAGAGGAGAAGTAAAGAAAATCAAAAGCATTATGGAAGCCGTTACTATAAGCTGAAAAACAGTTTTTGCCATTCTGTGTGCTTGCTTATTCCTCTTATAAGATCTTATAAGTTTTCTGTTCTTGGTTCCCATGACATATGGCTAATTAGTCAATCTGATATTTATCTGCCAATAATTGTAAGTCTATATTATCTATCTACACATCTTCTCTATTAATACCAAATACGATTACTTCACCAGGACGCACTTCCTTACACACCATGCGAGAGCGAAAGTGCCAGAAAAATAATGTATTATTTACCCGATTCTAAATGTATTATCTAGGTGCATAGAGCAAGCCATTGGCCCGAAGACAATAAGAACAGCTCAAATGTGTATGCCTCCCCTTTACAATCAGTTGGCAGCTCATTTGCATTTTGACATGTTCATTAAATTTACCTGCATTTCAGCCTCTTTTCGGAAGGTCTTTCTCTCGAAACCCTAAGGGTCTGCTTGGAAACAAAACTTTTTGAGATGGACTTAGAACATTAGCATTATTTCTCCATAAAGAGAATGACGGATAAGTGACCTTGGTCGGTTCTAACATTAACAAAGTTGATGATACAGACGTTTAAGGTGCCACAAAAGTAGTTGATTTAAATTCTTACAATATAAGGTATTGTGACTCTTGCATCAATTCAGCAATGGCGGTGCAGACACGAAGTATAAAAGGACGCGATCGGAACATTTCCCATAGACAGAGTAATACTAAAAACTTAAAGCCAAGTTTCTCCTGTCTCCACTTGAGTACTTTTCCTAAATCATTTTTGAAGTAATCATTTCAACAGGGGGATGGTTACCTCCAAGCAATGATTTAATAGAAGGTATGGCAGAACTGTCCTCTGCATAGCCTTTATGAGTACACCAGAGGACAACAATAATAACAGTTCTGAGACAAATATCGAGGAGCAAAGCGCTCCAATAGAAGAATCCCCAGAGGGACAGGAAGCTATTGAGACAGATAATTTAGAAAAAATGATACTCTCCACAGGCATACGCGTAGGCACACCAGTCAAAACGAAATTTATGTCACCGTTCATAGTCAAGGCCAACCCAGAAGGTCTTTACATTTTAGATATAAGTAAGACCCTTGCAAGAGTTGATGTTGCTGCGAAATTCATTGGCAGAGCAAATATTGCCAGGGTTGCCGTCACTTCTGCTAGAGAATACGGCAAGACTCCAGTTGAAAAGTTCTGTGAGGTTACCGGTGCAACCCCCATTCTGGGCCGCTTCATGCCAGGCACTTTTACGAATCCATCGCTACCAAATTATATGGAACCAGAGATTGTAGTTGTGACAGACCCCCAGGCAGACCAGCAGGCGGTACTTGAATCCACGAGAGCAGGAGTGCCGGTTATTGCTATTGCCAATAGCGACAACATTACTTCAAAGGTTGACTTGGTAATACCTGCAAACAATCGTGGACGCAAGGCTCTTGCAACAGTATACTGGCTTCTAGCCAGAGAAGTTCTCAAAAAGCAAGGAGCCATCAAGTCGGATAGCGAAATGCTAGAGAAAGCCTCAATAGACGACTTTGAAACAAAATTAGTTGAGGAACTAACTTAGTCCAAAATTATTTCAATCTTATAGAATGAATACTTGCAAGATTAAACAGCAGGTTCATAGTGAGGCTTCGCAATACAGACATTAACTAGATGATAGGAAAATTAGCAAATTAGCAATACAAATGTAATAGAGGTAACTCCTTAGATTAGATATACAATTCAGCCTTTGGCTGGCGACAAGATCATTTGAGTATAAGCTGACGCTATGTGAGAATTGAATAGCCGATCACATCTACAAATAGTACAGAGAAGTATTTGGATTCAAACAGCCATGCAGAGTCCATAGTAAGACCACATTAGAAACACATATTCAACCTCTTGTGGGACACATTTTGTTAGGATCCAGATAGAGTCAAATTGCAGAACCTATATCATTGTCGCAGCTGAATGATTGCACATGGATGAATATAGAGGATCAACAAGGATCATAACGATAATTCTGTTGGCTATTGGCATTGCATTCTCAATTGCATCTGCTGTTTCGGCCCTAGGAATGAAAACTCAGGCAGTTGCACAGCAACAAAATGAAGAAATTATTAGGATACAAGAAACTACAGAGTCTAGGGCAGCTCCTGTAGCTCATACAGGTAATCTTCCTCACGCAGTAGTATTCGCACTGCCAATAAGAGATGATGGCAAGATCTATACTGGTCACGTCACATTTACAGCAAGCAAGCCGATAGAAGTAGAAGTATTACACATCTACAGGCCTCACCAGCCACCGGATGAAGCGCATGGAGAGCCTCCTACTGCAGTAATAAATGGTACGACTATAACCTATTCTCATCTTACAGGTATAATTGATAATAATATAATCACAGGAGATGTCCCTACTGCATCAGGCACATTCGAATTCACAGGAAGTGGACTAGTATTTCACAAACGAAGCTCTGAACCATTTACCGTCACGTACACTTTAGATGCCGTAATACGACCACTCACGCAATAACCTACCCGAGCCACTGCAATCATACAAAGGAAAAATCTAGACAACGATACTGCAATTCTCATAATCACTGTGCTATGCAGCAAATTTCGATCATAGATAGCATACACACAATCTTTAGTCAGCATAACCAGGACTTTGCAAATCATATCTCTTGAAAGCTGTTAGAGGAGAGCAACTAGTTGAGCAATTATCCATTTACCTCAAATATCAGGTTCCACAGAGGACTTTTCCCAATAGCCTTTAGTATTGACGCGCTTGTCGTGTCTGAAAACACCTGTGGGAAAATAGTAATGCTAGGATTAATTCCTCTTTTTTCATCTGTTATATGCCACATATTCTTAGGTTTGGGCTGGCTCGATGGGTGATATGTGATTCTATTCATATAGAAAAAGTTTAGCTAAAATGAATCGTTCTTGCGTGTGAACGATCTTAATTTGACAAGAACGGGAAACCGCTAAGATTGATAGTTTACAAGACCGCAGATGGATTATTAGGTGGCATATTTTCTGCAGAACTATCAATTACTGCAGAACTATCAATTACTGCAGAACTATCAATTATATTACTTGTTTTGGTTCAATAGGATTGAGAAGTATCTTGATAAAGAGAGCACCTGCCGTCGCAGGCATGTTTTATCCCGACAACGCTAGGGAGTTAAGAGCTCTCATTGACCAATCTTTTAGCAACCAGAGGTTTGGTCCAGGCAGGATTCTGACTTCAACTCTATCTGTCGATATACAACACCGAAAAATCTATGGCATAGTATCACCTCATGCAGGCTATGTTTACTCTGGAGCAGTTGCTGCAAATGGCTTTTACGAAGTAGCATCAGTAAACTTCCGTGATGTTATAATGGTTGGCCCAAACCACTATGGTATAGGTTCCTGGGTGGCAGCTATGAAAGATGGCACATGGGAGACGCCACTTGGCGGCGTACAAGTCAATTCTCAGATAGCTGAGGAAATAAGAAGGAGATCAAATTCTCTTGACTTTGACGATTATGCGCACAGCAGAGACCATTGTTTGGAGGTTCAGTTACCTTTCTTGCAGTATATCAAACAAGATTTCAGGA
>DATAAU010000071.1:0-9652 GCA_036259955.1 Nitrososphaera sp.
AGGCGTTCTAGTTACGCTATATGAAAATTAGATCTAAACTAAACTCAGTTACGTAGGAGAAAGATATGCTCAGGGAGACAAGCCAGAAAGGATAATCTGAAAGAATAGCAGATTAGTCGACAACGCATAAACTCTAGCTCGAAGGTTAGCATAGGGCCAGAGAGTCTCACTAAAAAAGAAAGAAAAAAATTAAATTATTTGGATGATAACTCCTTTATTCTTTCTTCTATTCCTTGGACCTCTTTCTCCAGGTCTTCTTTGTATTCTTTTAACATAGCCAGTTTTTCTTCTTTCGTTAGGAAAGTCCTTACTCCATATCCCCATCCCCAGTGGCTACCGCAACCATATCGCATTCCTTTCACCTCCTTTTGTATCGGATATACGATATTTAGCTTCCACACTATTTATTTATATCGGACATGCGATATATCTCAGGTATGCGACGATTCAGATCTGATTGTTGCGATATGAGGGGTATGCTGGGATTCTTGATCCTCTTTTTACTCTCAAAGGAGCCTATGCATGGTCAGGCTCTTTCAGATGAGATTGCAAAGAGAAAAGGAGAGAAACCGAGCCCAGGTACCATATATCCTGCACTAAAGAACCTCCGTGAAGCTGGATTTATCAAGGAGGATAAAAATAAGGATGGCAAGACTATTGTTTACAGCCTGACTCCAAGGGGAGAAAGTGCACTCAAGATAGCTAAGAGGAGGTTTACAAGAACGTTTCTTGGGGTCTTCCCATAAGTTGAAAGCCCAATCTACACTAGATAGTTCTCGGACTTTCAATATCTAATACACGGACCTTCTTTCTTGCCTTGTTCTCATGAACTACAAAAAGTCTTGACATCATTTACAAAATCCGGGATCTCTTTTGCTTAAACTACTGTCGGAGTCAAGCATTCTATATTGTGTCATAAGGTCGATCAAGTTAGGTTTCAGTGTTTCACTCAAAGATTTAGATAAAAGAAAGTAGAATAGCGTAGCCTGTTATTTGATACTGCCATGTTCTCAAGAAAGCGATTAAACTGTGTTGTGTCTCTAGCAATCCAAAATCTTTAACGAGGATGCTATTGAAGCTAAATAACAGGTGTTACAATATCAAAATTGAGTAAACCTCAGTTCCTATATTTGACGACCCAAGGGTGGAAGTCAGGCAAACAGCACAGAATAGAGATATGGTTTGTAGAGCATAATGAAAGATATTACATAGTATCTGAGCAGTTTGAGGGTGCGCATTGGGTTCAGAATGTTAAGCATAATTCAACAGTTTCTTTTAGCATAAATAATAAAGCTTTCAAAGGCAACGCACGAATCGTTGATCAAGAGAAAGAGTCTGCACTGGCTGCAGAAGTTTCGAAATTAATGGATACAAAATACAACTGGAGCCGTGGATTGATCGTAGAACTTACGCCAATAAATTCCACCTGATAATTTTAATTGAAATTCCTTTATTGAGGGATATTGGATGCCGTCAAAAGTGAGAAACATACTCAAAGAAAATAAAAAAAGACTGAAGGGGAGAAAAAGGTCTGGACTATCCTCCTACCACAACTTCGTCTTCTCCTTCTTGATGAAGTAATTGCCTAACACAATCAATACACCAAATTGCTGTATCAATATCACCACTTCCTTGTCCCTGAACTGGGGAGTTTCTGAAAACTGGCATTCCTATTGCTAGAGGTTCTTTTCCGCACTTAGCGCATCTTCCATCAAATTTGAAAGTGCTCATGGTTTATTTCTGAAAAAATTGTAAGTCTTTATACTTTGCTGCTCTATCATTATGATGCGGCCATTTTCTCTTTCTACCTTTTCTTTCGCTCTTCTATCGTAATTTCAAATGCTTTAGATCCAAAGATTCCAATATAGCAGGTTTTGCAATTTATGCAGATTGGGGTAAGACCTCTTGGACATACCAAGTCAGCATTTTGTTTACATATATGGCAAGCATAGTATGCCCCTCGCCATTTCTTGGATGCGGGTGATGATATCATGCTGTTGCGTTCTTCTCCCTTAAGCGTGGTTGATTATTATTGTAGCATGTATCGCATAGCGGTCTCATCTCAATTGGAGATTTCAGATTCCCTGTGAGGACATAATAGTCAGCAGGCTTTATAGTACATCTGCAGCAAATATAAGAAGAAGGCGACTTGTTAATGAGGAATGCAGTATTAGTAGCAGGCATCATATCTATGTGTTAACACCTTCCTTCATTGTGCCGCCGACAAGGGCATAGACTGTTATTTGCCGCTGTAGCCATTCCAAGCCATCAAGCTCTGCAAATATTCTGTCTGATTCGTAAACATCTTTGCTATTCTTCAATTGTTCGTTCTTTTGCAAAATGAGGGATTCAACTTTTTCAATATCATTAGCAGCAGACCTGATGGCGTCTATCTGTATCTGAAATGTCTTGTTCACCTCTGGCTTGTTAGCTGGATTAATTTGCTCTTTTAGGAAAGATATCCTTTCGTCGATTATTTGCTGTAGAGTAGTCGTTATCATATATTGCTAAAGGCAAGCTCCTGAAGGTTAGTTATAACTCGGCAAGCACCTAGGAGGGAGGGTGTGGGGAGGTTTAGTCTAATAAATAGATCAATATAATAAAGGTCATCCTTATTCCTCGGTCAGCAGCGCATATGATGCTCAATCAATATCTTGTACCATAAAGACTTCTTCTTTCTTCATACTCGTCCTGAATGACCATATATCATTTTGATCTAAAGTAGTCTTATCTGAAGCCATGACATCATTATTATCATAAGGTTGCATGAAAAGAACAGCCCATACATTAGAAAATGCTTTCACAGGATGGTATGATACAGCCATCATGGTACCATTAATTATTTCAGTTATGGTGCCTGACTGTCCATTTATGGCATTCCTGAAGCTTTGAAGATCGGCAAATGATTCATCGAGAGTGCTATTAGACAATAATGATTGACCGCTGGAATCAACAATTTTTTGCCCCTGTTGGTCTACAATCACAATGCTTTCGCCATCCTCATTATTTGTCATGTTAACAGCATGTAAGGACTCGCTCAAGCTTGTCAAATTCAATCCACCAGCCCACAGTCCTACCAAGGTTCCATTATTTTCTGAATATATTGGAACTGCAATATTGGCCTGCGGACGGCCTAAAGCGGCAGAAATAATAACATCACTCAAATAGGTATTACGACTTTCAACAGCTCCTTTATAATAATCTCTAAACGCAAAGTTATTTCCTGTTAGGTTCTGCTGCTGCGAGTATGGCTCTACTAGATATATATCACCATTTGGCATTAAGAAAAATATTACCTGAAAATCTTTATCTGTATTCAAAATATCTTGTGCTACTTTTCTTTTTGGTATATCTACATCACCAGGTATGCCATGCAATTCAGGACTGATTGAACTAGCAAAAGGAGCAGAATTTACTTCCTGTAATTTACTTGTTATTTCTAAAATTGCACCTGACTTGTTAATTTTGGTCTCCAGCTCATTAGCTAAAATACCCACCACTGCATTATTGTATGCTAATACCATCTCAGCATCTGTTTGATTTAGTTCTGCTAAGGAGGAAGAGGAATAAGATGGAGATAAAGTAACAGACGTTAATAGAGCTACTGGAACTAGTATTGCTAACATATCAACTATAGTTGCAGCAGACATAATCTCTTTTTTTTGGGGGTACTACTACTATTATTATTATCTTTCCTATGAGCTGGCTGACAATGGCTTATGATTGAACACGTACTGCCTGAGAAGAAAAGACCAAATAGCCACCAGTTCAGCTCGGCAATCCCCATTACAGAAGCAACAACAAAGTGGGGCTGCATGTTTCATTAGGAGAATTAGCAAATGTCGTAGTATCGAAGGCCTGATGGATGTTCGTGATTGCCTGGTGAAAGACGTTGAACAAGAGGTCATGGCGTTGAACCTCTACATCATCGTGGCAAATAAGAAGAAAGCAAAAGAGAAAGATTATGCTGAGAATATCCCCTCTTTTATTTCTCTCAATCCCAGTTGGCATCCGCGTCTCCAGCAGATGTGCAAGTACAAGGTGAAGCTTTGTCCGACGAAGATTTGCAGTTCCTTAGAACTAGCTAAGAGTGCCGTCAACTTGTCGACTCACGCGTACAGTTTCTGATCTCTTCATGCTTTTGGGCTTGAACTTGTCTACCGCATGGTAGTGGTCGGTTGAATCATGCCTATCCTATTGCCTTCCGTATCAAGAAACGATACATACCGTCCAACTCCCGGAATATCCACCGGTTCACCAAGCACCTTGCCCCCCGCCCTTTCCAGAGTCTTGATGTGCTCCCCAATATTATCTATAGCAATAACCACTGAGGGATATTGTGCTGGTTTATCATCAGTTTTCTGGAAGAAACCCCCGTTTATTGCACCTGGTTTTTTGGACCCTTTTCATCAGAATCTGTTGTAGTAGCTAAGACATAATTTCCCATATCTTCACCTAGCTGTTCGGTTTTCCAACCAAAGACTTTAGTATAAAAGTCAGCCATTCGCCTTCTGTCTTCTGCTGGTAATTCGAAATGGACTACAGGGTTCATACTCAATTGGCCCCATATGCCTTCTTCAATTCTTCAATTTCAAGCTTTTTCATCTTGAGAAATGCCTCGGTCACTCGAGCTATTCTCTTCTCATCCTTATCCCTAAGCATCTCGTCCATAAGAGTGGGGACAATCTGCCACGAGAGGTCGAATTTGTCTTTGAGCCAGCCACACTGTTCTGCCATTGGATCTGCTGACAACTTGTCCCAGTAGTAGTCTATTTCATCTTGGGTATCGCAGTGTACCATGAATGAAATGGCTTCGTTGAAGGTAAAGTTATGACCATGTGCGCTGTCCATTGCTGCAAACTCTTGGCCTTCAAGCGTGAATTCGGCGTGCTTTACTGTCCCTTCTTTATCCGGTTCTTCACCTTTGCCGTAGCGCAGAATTCCTCCAATTTGTCCATCCTTGAACACGGATGTATAAAAATTGATAGCCTCTTCAGCTTTTCCGCTTTGCTTGCCGGTAAACATTAGGGTTGGAGTGATCTTCTGCTTTATGTTGGGGTCGCCCATATACATCACTTGCCAAGACAGACCGTATCTGTCTTGTACCCATCCGTATTTTTCGCTGAATGGATATTCGCCAAGTTCCATGAGCGCTGAACCACCTTCCAAGAGGTTCTTCCAAATTGCATCGACTTCTTCCTTCGTGCTGTAGCCTACAAAGAATGATACTGCGGGAGTGAATTTGAAATACGGGCCTGCGCTGATTAGCGTAAATTGTTGACCTAGGAGTTGAACAGTGAAAATCTCAACCGTTCCCGAGGGAGTATTGTGAAGCGTTGTCATGTTCTTGATTTTTGAGTTTTTGAAAACAGAGGCGTAAAATCTGGCTGCTTCTCCGGCGTTGTTATCGAACCACAGGTGCGGAGTGATTTTTTCCATGTCTGTCTTGTTCATATGAACCCCCTATAGCAAATAACATAAAAGACCTTACTCCCCTAGGGGAGGCTTATTAATTAGAAAGAGTCACCGAGGATATTTGCCGAAACCGAAGCGAAACAAGTTGGAGATATACAATGATATCCTCAGTGCAATTAAGGAGGAATTGACAAACGGTGAGGCAAAACCTACGAGGGTGCAGTCTCTTAGCAACCTCGCCTACGATAAACTCATCAGATATCTAGGTGAATTAGAGAGCAAGAAAATGATCATGCAAAATCCTCTTAGGATAACCGAGAAAGGCTGTGACTTTTTGCAGGATTATGATCGGATTAGGGACTTCGTCATTGCAATGAACATAAAATATTTCGATACACCAGGGAGGGAGATTTATGAACACTGAAGGAGCAAGCTACCGACCAATAAAGTTCCTTGACAAAATTGAGGGAAAAAACCACATAGTCCTCTTGTACGACAACGAAAGATATGCAGATTTGGTGATAGCCCGGTATCTGTTAAACGGTTTGCAAAAAGGAGAGTCTTGCATTTTCTTTACTTCTGACAAGCCTGAAACGATTGAAGAAAGACTATTTGCCAAAGGAATTGATGTTGATACATACAAGCGGACAAACTCATTGCATATCTTTTGCATAGAAAGACACGATACAAATACACTTGATGCGCTTGAAATACTCAAAAGTATAAGGGAAGAAGCCACCAGAGGGATGAAACCTCCATACAAATTTGTTGGCAGGACGATAAGGGACACAGGAACAATAGAAGGAATGAATTTGGGGCTTATCGTGGAAAAAACAGGCCATCAACATTTTAACGAATTTGACAATTCCCAGCTGTGCTACTATGACATTTCTGGGATAGAGCAATCCAAGAGAGATGAATGGATCAAATGGCTTTTAAAAACTCATCACTATGTGATTTATGCATCAGAACCTGAGAAAGCTGTAGCATTTGAAACCATGCTCCTTGAACCTGAAGAGGAGTAGTAATAGCAATTAAGGTGGAGAAGGAAGAGCGATTTAACATGGGGTTCTTCGGGGAATCGAGGAGGGGGGGCTGTCGTAGATGGAGGGTGGCCCAGTAGCGCTATGAACCCAGCATAAAGCCGTTGCATTGAAATAGCTGAGCGTTGATAAGGGCTCGAATCGTCAATTGAACTCTTTAGTAATGCACGATATGTTTCATGACAGGGCCTAAATCTGGTCATTCTTTTGGTGGGAATGAATTTTTGTCAAATCCCGACGGGCCCACTAAAGAATCTGTTCAAAAGAAGAATCTCTACTTTTCAAGACTCTGGCAGGTGTAAGAGTTGTTACCTACTTCTTCTTCCTCTCGTCTGTGTGTTATCGGCTTTTTATCTCCAGTCATCAATCAGATATACATCTGCTCGATTATAGCCCAGCTCATTTGGCCTCTGCATTGCAACGCCCTGCATGTCTGTGCGAAAGCCTAGTTCAATCATCCTTCTGTAGGCATTATGTCGACCAGTATTGACACCGCCCACAAGTCGCACAGCATTTTGCAAATGGGCATATTGCTCGCATGCATCAAGCAGACTGTCAAAGCTCTTTGCAGAGTTAGACCCAGGCTTGACAGCACCGAACTTTATATAACACGTTCCGGTCCCCGCCTCTGTATTCGGCCCAACGTGACATACTGCCATGGCTTCTATATTGCCATCCTCCATTAGAAAGATCGTTTCACCGAGTTTTTGCTTTTCAACTGAGTTAATCTCTTTTTTCAGATCGAGTCCTTCAAGTATCGAGTCGGTTAAAAGGGCACATTTCTGTACGATGTCTTTCTTTTGCTTGTCAGAGTTCAGTTTTGAATAATAGATTACATCAACGCTTGTATTTTTCAGCAACTTGCCGACCTCCTTGGACATAATTGCAGTCAGATACGTTGGCCAGAAACCATATTTTTGGTAAAGATGGACGTGCTTACTGCTCTGAGCGAAGGTGAAGAGACCTAGGTGCTTTGTGCCCCATATTTCAAAGATCTTCATAGTGTGATCGAGTAGTAGCCGTGCTACGCCCTTGTCCCAGTATTCTGGATGAACTGTCAGCGGCCCGAATATGCCCACGCTTCCCCAGTCCAGCGCAAAATTAGATCCTACTATCTTGCCGTCAAGTTCTGCTGACAAGGCTGCGGGTGGATCAGCCCGATACCTCGTGTGTACAAAATCAGCGTCGCCCATGAATTTTATTGGTTCAGGCATGCCAAGGAAGGTTCCAAACGCCAGCCTTACGATCCTATCGGCTTCATCTAGATCCTCTTCTCGCATAGGTCTGACAATTACCTTAGTCATGCGAGGATAATCTTGTGGGGGCTGGTATTTATAACTCTAGTAATTTGGTTCCGTCGAGTCATAAGGCTCTTCCTGATGCTTTTTAGAGCCAGGCGGCGTGGAGTTGTGTTAAGATCATATGTTATAGATTCATTGGCTTCGGATTTCTCTTCCACTCTTTCTGTGTATAAAAAATCCATACAGCTGCTATAATAGTTAGCAGAACCAGCTTTACTGAATTCGTATTCTCAATCCATGAAAGACCAGTAGATCCTTTAGTTGGAATATTTTCCAAATTGTATGGTTCATTGGTAACAGGATTGATAAGTATCTCAACAGGAGCAAATTGATCCGTAAGTAATGGTACATCACTGGTTTTCAATTCTGCGTCATAGAGATGTTCTAAATAATCAAGGTCAGCAAGTGCAGTACTGGAATTATGGTTGTTGTTGTCATTATTTGATGCCAGCTGTCTAAGTTCATCTCTGCTGTATTCAGTCGGAGTCTTCACTGCTGCCAGCATAATGTTCTGCAAATTCCCTGAATTATTCTCAGTATAAAAAACATACACAGAAGGAAAAACTTGGGAAATAGTTTTGTATATTGCTCTAACAATATCAGATCTGTCCCCAGTCATTGATCCGATATTGTTAGAAATAATAACGCCGTCTGATGTCAATTTCTTATCTAGAAGCTGGAAATACTCCAAGGTCATCAAGTGAAAGGGAACGTAATTTTTTGAGAATGCATCCAAGATTATCAAGTCATATTTTTTTTCAGTTTTGGACAAGAAATTCCTAGCATCGTCATTATAGATCATTAGCCTAGATCCATTATCAACAGGTAAATTGAAGTAATCGCGTGCAGCACTAATCACGTCAGGGTCTATCTCGACTACATCTATGCGGACATCTGAATACATACTTAAAAAATTTTTTGGGCCCGAAAAGCCTCCGCCGCCAACAAATAAGACGTCTTGGGTATTTGGATTAAAGAGGAATCCCAAATGAAAATATTTTGTGTATGTGTTCACCAATTCTTCAGGCTTGTCCTTGTACATTTGACTGTGTATGTTACCATCGAGGTACAGGGTTCTAATATTACCATTATCAATTACATCTAAATGACTGTATAACGTCTCCTTTTCATATACGAGCGTTCCGGTATGTACCATTACATTACCGGCAGATGATAAACTAATGGAAGGAAAGAAGAGCAGCAAGACAACAACAAAAACTGCAAGAATCTTTGGAAATCGTGCAGGGCCAAATAATGAAGAAAAAAATATCAGTGTCACACCAAGGCCAATTATGATATAGTTGATCTCAAATGTCGGTATCAGAATAAAAACTGTCAAAAAGGTACCAACAATACTGCCCACGGTAGAAAGGGAATAGAGATTTCCAGATACATTTCCTAGTTCAGCAAGCCTTCTGGTTGCTAATTTTATTGCATAAGGTGACACTATGCCTAACAAAAAGGTCGGTACAATAAGGAGCGCAAAAACGGCAAACAAAGAGGAATATTGGCTATCTGACACAAATTGAATGAAAGAGCTTGTAATTGTAGGTGCTATGAATGGTATAAATATAATATACAGGCCTGCAGAAAAAATTACTAAACACAACTTTGAAAAGCTAGGGTTTTTATCAGCAAGCTTTCCCCCAATGTGATAACCTAAACTCAATCCGGTCAATATTACTCCTATTAAACTACCCCAGGTGTAAATTGAACTGCCAAAAACAGGAATTAGTATTCTACTTGCAGCAAACTCTAGAGACATTGACGCCGTACCAGCAACGAAAACTAATACGGCCAGACTCTTAGTAAATCTGCTTGAAATAAACCATTTTGCGAAGATCCCATTCACATTGCTAATTTTCAATATACTATTATTAGTATTCTTTTGCA
>DATAAU010000072.1:0-6955 GCA_036259955.1 Nitrososphaera sp.
GGACGGAGCGGGCAAGCTATGCAAAGCGTTGCTGCCGATTAAACAGCAATACTATCTTGGATCAGGAAAATCAGCAGCTATATGTACATTGTCAAGTTTTGACCTGTTAGAGATGCTCTCTAGATCATCTCTCATGGATAAGGTACTGATAGCGGGCAGACTTCTTTCTGAAAATAAAGGAATAGATGCTATTATTGGCTTCACTATAAATCATCCCGAACTTAATCGGATCCTATTATGCGGTAAAGAGGTCAAAGGGCACAGAGCAGGGCAGGCACTGTTATCACTTTCGCGAAACGGTGTAGACACATCCAACAGGATTATCGGTGCAGATGGGCCTCATCCAATAATTACTCGCTGCGCGCAGGATGTCGATATCTTTAGGCGCCAAATACAAGTCATAGATTCCGTTGGAACAGTCGATATTGACAGGATTGCCAAGTTGTTAGTATCCTGATGTCTGCCTCTCCCGGTTTATCCTGTTTTTCTTTTCGTATTCATTTACCACATCAGCAGGAGTCATCCCAAGCTCTATTGATGCTTGGACAACGAAGTGCCATATGTCAATAAGTTCTTCTTTTGCTGTATCGGTGTCGAAAGGCGTTGGTTTTTTCCACCATTTCCAATTCGTCAGTCTTTGAAGTTCTATAGCCTCATGAACTATTGCCGTAGAAAGGGCAGATACGCGTCCATCAACAGAATCTGGATAGCGGGAAAGATCTATCATGGACGCAAGTTCTTTTTGAATTGAGAAAATGGTTTCAAGTGAGTCCATGTATTTTTTAGTTGTGTCGGTTCCGTAAAAATGCTTGTTTGTGAAAATCTTTGCCATCTTGTTGATTGTCATATGTCTATGAGTGGATGTAGGCTGAAACAACTTAAATGCGAAGAGGGCATTGAATCTGCAACTATAAAAACAGCTAGAGTTTCATTAGCGCCGACCACTGAAGGGACACGAGAATTGGCATGACCCTAATATTGCTTCTACCAAGTTTACATTTCGGTGTGCTCTCATCTGACATCGCAGAAGGCTTGTATAAGTTTATGATTGTGATATGTTAGCTCAATATACAAGTGAATTTAGCACGTCTTGCTTAACAACGTATGAGGTCCCTAATACTATACTATAGTTAGATATGGCATGACTCAAAGGTATGCCCTATGTAAGCATGTTTGAGAAATATTGATTACGGGACCGTATTAATGAATAATATCTTGCTAAGATCAGAAGCTATCTCTTGAGGATACACAAATCCTAGCTCCAGATTTTTTCTTTAAATGTCCACTTTTTATTCAGTAAGAAGTTTCCCACAGATGCTACTGCCACTGCTACGAACAGTGACGCAGGGTAGTCCATTTTGTAATTTTCAACCAGAGCATAGACTAGGAGAAGCTGAACAAGTGCACCAAGTGAGCTAAAACCCATAAACATGCCAAACTGTATTCCAGTCCCTTTCAAGTTAAACTTCCTATCTTCAAAAGTCCATATCTTGTTGAGGAAAAAGTTGGACGTCATCGAAATGAGTATGCCAATAATCGTTGAGTATAGGAACCACAGGTTCGGAGCCAGTGTGTTGAAGAGGAGAGAAGCAATGTAGTTGATGAGTAGTCCAGAAGCGCCCACGGTGTAAAACCTACCTGCTTTCGACAGGAAGCGGACAGATGTACGCTTTTCCTTTTGCCTTATTGACTTACCGTAGCGATAGAGGCGCAGAAGAGCTCTTAGGTAGTCGAACATCACGCCAGCATCGAGCTTGCTGTTTCCTATTCTTCTGTTAGTGAAGGTGTAGGGTATTTCTTTAACTCGGGCACCTTTTGTCTTGACGAGAATTTCGAGCAGCATTTTATAGCCAATTGCATCGAATTTAATGCCATTTATGATATCACGTCTAAATGCAAAGAACCCTGATACGGGATCCTTTACCTCTATACCAAGCCCATAGCGTGCTATCTTAGTCGCCCCCTTACTCATCAGTCTCCGCTTAAACGGCCAGCCGATTATCGATCCTCCCTTTACATATCGTGATGCAATGACAATATCATAATGTGAGTCCTGTAATGCTTGAACTATGGACGGGATTACCTGAGGAGGATGTGAGAAATCACCGTCCATGATGACTAAAAAATCGCCTGTTGCAGACTGTACCCCTTTAACAATCGCAGAACTTAGACCAAACTTACCATCCCTACGAATGATCTTGACACGAATCTTCTTTTTTGTAGTTAAGATCTTCCCATGCGATTTGGCCATCTGCGCGGTCCCGTCAGGAGAATTGTCGTCGACCACTATTATTTCTGCCCCATTGTATGGAGAAAGTGTCTCAGCTATCGAGTCAAGCATTCTGACTATGTTATTTGACTCATTATAAGTCGGAACTACGATTGAGAGTTTCGCCTCGCTAGGCTTGGCCATCTCCTCCTGCCTTGGCAGATCCACAAATGTTTTTTCATGGGAAGGAGTATAAAATATTTGTTGGCTTGTACTTGCTCAAAATGGCAGATTTTGCTATTGTGCATTAGATATTGCCCAATTCGAAAACAGCTTCCTTCCTCTCAATGTATTTGCGTGCTAACCTAAAAGACTATTCAAACCAGCACAAAAAAGACAGGAAGGCAGAACCCCCAAAATGCCTTGTTTTTTATCGGATTGGTTTGAAGGTAAAAACTAATATTTCTCGTGCTATGCCCACTCGCAGGTCGACGTTGTTCATTAGTTTAGAGTTACTGCTGGATCTCGATATGTCTACATTTCGTTGCAGTTCGAGTGTCTCCTATTGTTTATCCGAAATCCCCCATGGTGTGATTGCGAAGGGGACCGCTTCTTTGCCTGGAGGTTGCATGAGTATGGCCTGGAATGAGGATTTGGCTCTGTCAACTATCTCCAGCTTTATCTTGATATGAGAATAGATAGATACACTACTACCCAAAAATTCACGTTGTTGCCAAGGGACAATTGCCTGTGCAACGTTTCGGCCTGCTTGGTCAACCGACATTAGGGGCGGAGCGTTTCTGACCATGTTGGTGACCACAATAGCAGAGCGCAAATTTATTGCCAAGACCCCAAGTTCATGCATATATTTCATAATAGCACGATGTCGTTCTGGACCCCGGTATTCTGTAGAGAACAGCGATGTGAGGCTATCGATAACAACCAGTCTCGGTCGTTGTTCTATGATTTTCTTTGTTGCATTACTCTGTTCTGATGTTGTAAATGCTCTTACGTAACTAATTTTTTCAAGGCTCAATTTAGAGCTGGAGATTTCCTTTATTCGCTCAGGACGGAAAGTACCGGTGGTATCGATAAATAGAACGCCAGTGGAGTCTTCGGCACAGTTTGCACAAAGAGTAAAGCACAACTGAGACTTGCCAGAACCGCTTTCGCCGTAGATGTCTGTAACCATGCCAGTGCCTATACCTCCTCCAAGTAGATCATCAATCGCCTTCGATCCTGTTGAGATAGTTGGCCCCAATCTTATTCAGCAGGTTATTTTGTTGTATTGCCTACTTATGAATATGTACGCAAAGGAACCTTTTTATTCGAGCCACGATTTTTTCAACCGTAAAGTGATTAATTAGAATGTCTTCTTCGCCGTCATCGCAACAACAACCAAAACGTCCTCTCTCTTCACTGCAACGAGCAATCAATAGAAAAGTCGCCGTTAGGCTCAAAAGTGAAATAGAGTACAAGGGCAGGATGAACAATGTTGATTCTTATATGAACCTAATACTTACTGATGCAGAGGAATTTAATGGCTCTGTTGTGCTTGCAAACTATGGTAAAGTTGTCATAAGGGGCAATAATGTCCTGTTCATCAAACTGGAAAAAGAATTCTAACCATGATAAGCATTCTGTTGGTGTCAGTTGATAGATGGTAAAAAGATTGCTTTTCTCGTCTGAAAGCGTAACTGAAGGACATCCTGACAAGGTATGCGACCAGATATCTGACGCAGTTCTTGATGAATTTCTCCTTCAAGATCGTGATTCAAGGGTTGCCGTAGAATCGATGATAACTTCGGGAATTGTCTTCGTAGCAGGCGAAG
Source organism: Nitrososphaera sp. (assembly GCA_036259955.1). GTDB lineage: Archaea > Thermoproteota > Nitrososphaeria > Nitrososphaerales > Nitrososphaeraceae > Nitrososphaera. The sequence continues at coordinate 4,042 of DATAAU010000072.1, forward strand.
TGACCTCAAAAGGTAAAGCTGACGTACGCAAAATTGTCCGCGACACCATCAGGGAAATCGGTTACGATAAGCAGGAGTATGGTTTTGATTATGATTCATGTTCAATCCTTGCTACCCTTCATGAACAGAGTCCCGACATATCAATGGGAGTCGATGCAAGCAAAGACAAGGAGCAAGGAGCAGGCGACCAAGGTCTCATGTTTGGGTTTGCAACTAATGAAACGCCTGAGCTAATGCCTCTTCCGATTACAATAGCACACCAGATCTCAATGACCCTTGCTCGGGTTAGAAAGAGAAATGAGCTTGACTGGGTTCGCCCGGACGGAAAGTCCCAGGTATCCGTAGTATATGAAGATGGAGTGCCAAAACGCATAGATTCTGTAGTAGTTTCTACACAGCATTCACCGGATATTAGCATGAGCCAGGTGCGTGAAGAAGTGATTAGCAAGGTCATAAAACCCGTATGCGATAATTGGATCGACAGTCAAACAAAATTTCTCGTCAATCCTACAGGCAGGTTCGTAATAGGAGGACCACCAGGTGACACGGGTCTTACAGGAAGAAAAATAATCACAGACACATATGGCGGCATGGGCAGGCATGGAGGAGGAGCATTCTCAGGCAAGGATCCTTCAAAGGTAGACAGGTCGGCCTGTTACATGGCAAGATACGTGGCTAAAAACATAGTTGCTGCTGGATTAGCGGAAAAATGTGAAGTACAGGTTGCGTACGCAATAGGAGTCGCTGAACCTATCTCTATCATGGTTGATACTTTTGGGTCTAGCAAAGTTCCTGAGGAGCAAATAGAGGGCTTGGTCAGAAAGAACTTTGACATGAGGCCTGCAGGAATAATAACAACGTTAGATCTAAAACGTCCTATCTATCAACAAACTGCAGCCTATGGCCACTTTGGAAGAAACAATCCTGCCTTCACATGGGAAAGGACAGACAGGCATCTATTTTGATCTTATACGAAAGCCCTTCAAGCTGAAACATAAAAACTCTGAGCAAGTATCTAAATGTGGTCTGTCACTTCTGCACATCCAGCTACGGTAAAAGAAAACATTGCGCTAGGCTTAAAACACGAGATGACTCACAATAGATTAGCGCCGTAAGTATTACTCAGGATAGCACCATGTAAGCGTGTTTTCTGTAAACCGAGATCTATCCCCGGTACCTGCTATAATATCATAAGGCGGAGACCAAGATACACTCATTTTAACCCGAATGAAGATTGAAAAGACTAATTAGGAGTTGCGTGCCAGTACTTGGTAGGCAGGCAAGAATTTTGAGCCAGAATAATAACATTGTATCATTAAAGGTCCTCGAAGCTTATACTCGAGATGTAGGCAGGGGCACGGCAAGAATCGACTATGACACTATGGGTTCTTTGGGAGTAAGCACGGGCGATATCATCGAGATAAAAGGGAAAAGAAGGACGGTTGTCAAATGCTTACCGCTTTATCCGTCTGATGAGGGAAAGGGAATTGTCAGGCTAGATGGATTGGTCAGAAACAATGCAGGCATAGGTATAGGAGATGCGATAAATGCAAGAAAAGTCAAGGCTGTTCCTGCAGAGAAAGTAGTAATATCTCCTCTTGAGGCAATACCGCCAATTGACGAGCGCTATCTGGCAGATGCCCTAGAAAGTGTCCCGCTAATCAAAGGAGATAATGTGATGGTTCCTTACTTTGGTGGTAGACTGACATTTCAAATAATAGGAATAACGCCACCTCCTGCCGTTGACACGGCTGCGATAGTCACAAGCAAGACCACGTTTACTATAACCGAAAAGGACGAGGCATTACGAGGGATGCCCCAGGTATCTTATGAAGATATAGGCGGACTAAGAGATGAAATGCAGAAGGTCAGAGAAATGATAGAATTGCCCCTCAGGCACCCAGAGATATTTGAAAAACTTGGAATTGAGGCACCTAAAGGCGTACTTCTTTTTGGTCCCCCTGGCACAGGCAAGACACTGTTAGCCAAAGCGGTAGCAAGTGAGAGCAACTCGCACTTTATCAGTATATCAGGACCAGAAATAATGAGCAAATTCTATGGTGAGTCAGAGGCGCGTCTGCGAGAGATATTCAAGGAAGCAAGAGAAAAAGCACCAACTATCATCTTCATAGATGAGATTGACTCTATCGCTCCTAAAAGAGAAGAAGTGATGGGCGAAGTCGAGAGGAGAGTTGTTTCGCAAATGTTATCGTTAATGGATGGCCTTGAAGGCAGAGGTAAAGTCATCGTTATTGCTGCCACAAATAGGCAAAACGCACTTGATCCTGCTCTGAGAAGACCTGGCAGATTCGACAGAGAAATTGAGATTAAAGTACCGGACAAGAATGGACGTCTGGAGATATTGCAGATTCATAGTCGTAACATGCCCCTCGACACTGATGTAGATCAGAAGAAAATTGCTGCAGTGACGCACGGTTTTGTCGGCGCAGATTTGGAATATCTTTGTAAAGAAGCGGCTATGAAGTGTCTTAGGAGACTGTTACCAGATCTCAATTTAGAAGATGAGAAATTGCCACCAGAAACTCTAGACAAGCTTATCATTACGCAAAACGATTTTAATCAGGCAATAAAGGACGTCATGCCTTCAGCTATGAGAGAGGTATTTTTAGAATCTCCTGATGTAAAATGGGAAGATATTGGAGGGCTTGAAGGGGTAAAAAGAGAATTACAAGAAGCCGTGGAGTGGCCTCTTAGATATCCTGATTTGTATGCAAAGATAGGTCATACTGTTCCAAAAGGTATCTTGTTACATGGCCCATCTGGAACTGGCAAGACCATGTTGGCAAAAGCTGTGGCTACAGAGTCTGAGGCGAATTTTATTTCAGTAAAGGGACCTGAACTTTTGAGTAAATGGGTTGGCGAATCAGAGCGCGGAATTCGGGAGATCTTTCGC
>DATAAU010000073.1:0-10246 GCA_036259955.1 Nitrososphaera sp.
TTGCTTCCCCTGCCCGAGATTAGAACCCCTAGGTTAATCAAGTGTCTAATAACTAACCGCCAGCCTATTCTTAAACATCACTAGCAATCTATTTGCTCTGGGGGAGACAATGATACATCATATATTGAAATCCTCAAACCGAATAGAAGACAAACTATAATAATTTAAGCTCAAACTTTAATCGATGATTGCCTCATGATCTGTTGTGTATGTTTGAGAAGAGATTGATCCACTTCGTGAAGGCTTTTCATCATTCATGTCTTGGATAATCTTAAAATACTCATGTCCTCTAAGCATGACGGCCCTAATGAAGGCGAATGTTAGTCTTGGCCAGTCAGGCATAATGGTGCACCACAAGGATACTGTGATAGCGCTTGACCCTTCGCGCCATACTGATAGCCATTTCACTTTTGTATCTCATGCTCATGTGGACCACCTTCACAAGCGAAACGTGACAAAGAAGAATAAAAGTCAAATACTGGCATCAAAAGAGACCGCCTTGATTGCAGAGGCGAGGGGTTACCAAATTGGTAACCCTGCCGAACAGTGTGATGGATTTAGGCTTGTAGACACAGGGCATATCTTGGGTTCACGGGGTCTTCTGATAGACGAGGAGGTTTACTATACCGGAGATATATCGATGAGAGAGCGTGCATTCATGAAGCCAGCAAAGGTGCCTCATGCCAGGACATTGATCATTGAGTCAACATTTGGTCGACCTGAGTATATCTTTCCTCCCATTTCCGAAATAATACATAAGACGAATAAGATAATCGCTGAAATGTATGATCTTGGTATACCTGTAATATTGATGGGATATACACTTGGCAAGGCCCAACTTTTGACAAAGCTGTTCGGCCATTGGGACCCTATAATATATGACTCTGTTGCTAAGATAAACTCCGTTTACTCTGAACTTGGAATAAAATTCGAAAGTGTTATGACTTATTCACAGGCGGATGAGCAGGGTCTTCTGATAAAGAACAGACCCTGGGTCATGGTTGCCCCTCTTATGTCTTCTAGGTGCGCATTTTTGAGGGAGATGAGAAACAGGTGCGGCGCCGTAACCATAGGGTTCACTGGCTGGGCGATAGGTAGTCGATACAGGCATATGATGGGCCTCGATTATGTAATGCCAGTTTCTGATCACTGTGATTACAATGAATTGGTAGCAGCAGTTAAGCAGTGCAGACCCGAAAAGGTGTATACTTTTCACGGCTTTGCCAAAGAATTTGCCTCCGCTTTGGCTCGAATAGGGTTTGACGCCGAGGCCGTAGGAGAGGGCAAGAATCCAAAAGAGAAAACGGTCTCGCTTGACTCATTTTTGTAGAAAGTAGTTTTCATTACTGCTTTTGTGCAGGCAGTCTCATAAGCGGTAGCAAATTCATCTCGTAATAAATAATTCAAACTATTATAGTAATTAGACGTATACGGCTCTCTGCATCTATGTTGACATATGAAAGAAAAAGCGAGAAGATTAATGAACCCTTACAGTGTTAAAAGAAAAGTAACTCTCACTTCCTATTTCCATCCCTAAAATATGGAATCACCTTAGATCCAAAAATCTCGATATTCTTAAAGTAACCTTCTCCCCAAAATCTGATGATAAAGTGGTTTGTTCCAGCTTTGATAAAACGCTCCAACATTTCAATCACGTCATCAGGTTTTCCGACACCAATTGCACTGCGAGCTACCCTGTCGGGTATCTTCAGGGCCGCACGTTTCATTTGCTCCATTAACTCAGGTTTGTCCATTGTATATTCCGTGAAATATTTGCGGAAATCGAAGTCAGAGTCCTGTGGTATGTCATGCACCTTGAGCAGCTCGGGCTTATATAGGCTCACCTTAACTGCATTTTTCATCTTGTTCCAGGCTTCCTCGCCATCGTCTGTAAAATAAATATCGACATCATTTGCGAATTGAAAATTGGTTAGGTCTCGATCATGCTTCTTTGCATGCTCCCTAATAACGTTAGCATGAAAAGTGAAAAGCTCAGGTGTGTATCCAATTGGAATCCAGCCGTCTCCATATTCAGCACATAATTGAAGTGTCTTTGGAGCCCCTGCTGCAATGTAAACTGGCGGCCTTGGATTCCTTATGCTCTTTGCCTGGAGACAAGCATTTATCAATTTGTAGTATTGTCCACTGTAATTCACTCGGTGCTCCGGATCAGAGTCAAATAAGAGTTCGATGACTTCTAATTGCTCTTTAAATTTTGTGACAGGCTTATTAAATTCGATTCCAAAGTCAACAACATTTTGGGCCTCCCCCGCTCCGATACCAAGGATACCTCTTCCCTGTGTTATCCTGTCGAGTGTAATAGTTGAAAGCGCAATGGCAGAGGGGTGCCTTCTGATAGCATCTGTGACACATGTCCCAAGCTCTACGTTCCGGGTGACTGCGCCAAGTGCAGCAAGCATGAGCCATGCATCGTTGACTACTGCGTTCTTCCACTGAGGCACATTGGAATGATCCATTGCCCAGATGGAGTCATAGCCTAGTCTGTCTGCCATTTGTGCTGCAGTCATTATTTGCTGTTCATCAAGTCCAAGGCGAGCAACATTGAGCCCCTGCGTAAAGCCAAATTTTATCTTCAATTACAGATCCTCCTCAACCAATAAGAGAAGATATGCTTTATTCATTTTAAAGTAAAATCAATTGAAGGATGTATTTTAAGTCTTTGAATGCTGAAACAGCAAGTTTTCGCTAGAATTTGCTGTATCTTTGTCAATATAATATATTCAAAGAGTCAATACTACTTGAATCACTATGTAAAATCGAAAATGCAATACAGCCTTTGGTAGAAATGCTGGGGAGCAAAGATAGTGTTGACGACCAGTTCGTGGAGATGATAGACGATCTTGTGGTGATGTCTGAAAGAGATTCTGAACTTGCAGAGGGGCTGAAATGGATCGACTTGCAATCGCAAAGAAATGGTATGACATTTTACGAGATGGCGATGATAATACTGAGAAAGCACATGGTTGAGAGGAGAGCAAAGGAATGGTTAATAGACAAGATCAACCAATAGTAATAGTGACAGTATAACAACATTAAACGTCTTTGAATCATAGAACATTATTATTCTGCCATCTTTTCGCATGAATGTGAAACTGATATAAAATTAAGTTTTAGACTAAATAAACATCAAGAACAAAGCTGGAGTATTCCAAGAGAAGGCAAATTGAGTATACTTAATATTAACAACTGTGATCATCAACGTCTCTGGATTATTTGGCCTTATTTTGAAGGTTCATTAGGGTCTCATCCGTAGGCTTCTTTCTATCGTTTCTGAAGTGGAGGCAGGTACGGTTGGCATGTATATATGTCTGGTTCCTACTTGCTCCTGTTGGAGATGGGAGTATACTCACATCCCATTGGACCACAGTACTTGCCGACGTAGACGGCTTTTGGGCGATAGAGGGCAGGCTTTGGTGCGGCTTCAGCAAACTTTTCCTCAATGACATGGGCCGACCATCCTGCTATCCTTGAAATTGCAAAGATCGGTGTGTTTAGATCTAAGGGAATCCCCATGCTATAATAAACCGAGGCACTATAAAGATCAACATTTGGATATATTCCTTGGTGTTTATTCTCAAGCATCCACTTCTTTGTGTTTTCCTCAATGCGCCTAGTGATTTCATACCATCTGTTGTTCTTCTCGCGAGAGATTCGCGCTGACAACCTCGCAAGAATGTCGGCTCGTGGATCGGTCGTCCTGTAGACTGCGTGACCCATACCCATGATCCTGCCTCCAGATTGAAGGCGCTTTGTAATCCATCTGTCGACATTCTCGGGATCGTCTATCTCAAGCAGCATTTTCATTACTTGCACATTTGCACCACCATGTAGCTCACCGGATAGTGCGCCTATGGCCCCACCAATACTGGCATATATGTGCGCCCTAGTTGATGCGATCTCGCGTGCAGCAAATGTAGAGGCGTTAAAGCTATGCTCGGCATGCAAGACCAGACAAATGTCCATTACTTTTGCCTCTTCAGGAGAAGGCTCAATACCTCTGAGCATATATAGAAAGTTAGCAGCATGTGATACTTTCTCGAGAGGATCAAGCACATGATGGCCGCTTCTAATCCTGTTCCATGCAGAGACAATAGCAGGTATTTTAGCAATCAGTATAATCGCACGCCTTATGTGAGCTTCCTTAGATGTGTCTTCCATATTAAGGTCATAATCTGCCAGCTCTGAAACACAGGATTGAAGAACGTCCATTGGCTGTGCTCGTCTAGGTCTGTTCTTTAGGTTCTTAATGAGAGGCTCTGGTAACCCTCGAGCTTCTATTAACCTGCGATTGAAATCCTTCAGCTGGTCTGTAGTTGGGAGCTCGCCAAAAAGGAGTAGATAAGCGGTCTCCTCATAAGTCGAGTGGTTAACTAGGTCGAGAATGTCGTAGCCACGGTATATAAGCTTGCCATTCTCACCATCAATCGAGCATATTTTTGTATCCGCCACCTCAATGTTGCGAAGACCAATATTCCGTGCGTCCATTTATCGTAACAGTGGTAACTTTACCAAATTTCTATATTAAAGTATGTTACTGTTCGGTAGTTATTACTTGTTGAAATCCATTATTGTGATCTAAGTATGCTTAGACCCCTTTCGTTACAGTTCTTTGCCGACTATCCTAACTACGTAATTGGTCTAGATGATAATATTCTACTGTGAAATGAAGTAATGTGGTTACCAAAGCATCGAATAATTGTACAATGCATACTCAGTTCGCTTAACTAAGAGAATTTTTCCATTGGAAAGTTTACGGATATCGCTCCAACCTGTTTTACTCAAATCTTTTACCTCTCTATAGAATGCAAAGGTAAATGAAATAGCCTTTGAGAGGATCGCTCTATCGACATCTGTCTCAGTATACTGAAAACCTGATAGAGTTAGCCTGACTACAGGAATTCTAATCAGAGCTGAAGATGCATTAAGGAAATTCGGTACTACTACTAATCTATTCTTCTAGATTAGATTGTAATGGGTTATATCGAATGTTTGACCAATAGTGGATACCGCCAAAATATTCAAGATCACATAGGAAAGATACTTCCCCATTTCATGTTGCTGTTTTAAAAAGGGGACATCTTCTCAATTTTATGTCGTAAAGTAGAATCTGATCAAATTAAATAATGAACTTGAAAATATCTCTCAAGTCTCTCCGAAATACTCTGGTTATGGGCTACAAAGCTTTTGAGATTGTTTTGTGAATTGTCTTCGATGAGCATATCTTCAAAATGCTTTGCTTCGCCAACTATCTTGAGGATAATTTCTATTTTTCGTCCTTTCTATAATTTTGTATTTTTTTGCATTTCTGAGAAGATATCTGTAGGTAGTTACCATAATGCCTTGAGATCAAGTTTGCTAACCTATCAAGAGCAGCTCTACTCTGCAAAAGAAGTGATTCGAAATCTGATCAAACTTCGCTAGCTTGAAACCCTGCATCTTTTGAATCCAGGTCTTTGGAAGCATCTCGATGGCTTGACTGGGAAGTTGGTTTTGATAATTAGATAGTCTTTTGAACTGAAAGATTGAGGTTGCTAGTTTTTCGAGACATCCTTTCATTTTCAGTAGTTGAGGATGCACTCTTAGATCTTCATCTCCCATTTTCGACTAAGATACTGTGATATGGATTCATACTGTTTCAAAGCCGTCGGGGAAAGGATTGACTCGAGAGATGGTGCAGTGTAGCCTATAGAGAGAAGAAGATTCAGTCTTTCGGAAGTAATATTTTATACTATTGATATGACAAGTATATAGTCATAATTGACCCATAACCTCAATGCTGTCACTTTTTGATGCTTTTTCTGCAGCGCAATGATTTGAACAGTTCCCGCATGATGCGGCATATCTACTATCATCAAAGACAACGGTTTGCAATCTTGAAGGTAACTTCTACCTATTTTTTCTTAGGCTGTGTGCACTTTCAAAGGACATAGTTTTAGTTATTATAAAGCTCGAAGCAACCAATTGCCGCATTTGACAAAAGGAATAACCTACCGTGACGTCGGCGTCGATATAAAAAGCGTGCACAGGAGTCACAAGTCAATAGAGGACATAATATCTGTGACCCACAAGATGCTTGCAATTGGTAAAGTGGCCTCTGGTTTTGGACACTATGCCGGACTTGTCAAGTTGGGCCATGAAACAATTGCACTTCATGCAGACGGTGTCGGAACTAAAGTAATTGTTGCCCAGATGATGAACAGATTCAGTACCATCGGCATCGATTGTATAGCTATGAATGTAAATGATGTGATTTGTGTTGGTGCACAACCCTCCGCATTTGTAGATTACATTGCTCTGCGCCATCCAAATGAATCACTTTTGCAGGAGATAGCTCGAGGTCTAGTGAAGGGTGCACAACAGAGCAAAATGGCTATCGTAGGCGGCGAGACAGCCATATTGCAGGACATAATAACTGGCGAGGGGGAAAACGCATTTGACCTTGCAGGAATGGTAATGGGAATCGTTATGGACAAACCAATACTTGGAAAAATGATCAAACCTGGCGATATTATTTTGGGAGTCGAAAGCAGTGGACTCCACTCTAATGGTTATACGCTGGCTCGGAGGGTTTTGCTTTCAAAATATTCGATAGATGATCACGCCGATCATCTTGTGCAGACGGTGGGTGAAGAGTTGTTGATGCCAACAAGAATTTACGTAAGTCCTGTAATTGAAATTTTGAAGAAAAAAATACGTCTACATGGTCTTGCAAATATCACTGGGGGAGGATTTACAAAACTACCTCGTCTAAACTTGCGGGTTAGATACGTATTTGATAATCTTCCAACACCCTTAGGTATATTCAAACAGATACAAGCTGATGGTAACATTAACAACAAGGAAATGTACCGTACATTTAACATGGGAATAGGTTTTTGCTTAGTTGCTCCAAGGACAAGTGCCGATGACATAATTAGTATTTTCAAAAAGTATAAGATGCATTGTGAAGTAGTAGGCAGGATAGAGAAAGGCAGCGGCGAGGTTACTGCCAGAATAGCGGGTAGAAATGAAAAACTATAAACAAAAATTAATATTCGTTCTTTGTTGATTGTCCAGAATTGCTTTCCTCAGCAACGGAAGATGCCGGAGGCCACAACAATAATGAATATCAGAACTATCAGCAGGCATGCAAGTCGATTGCAGCGCAGCTAGAGAGTAGTAAAAATCTTTTGTCGATAAAGCAGGTTCTCAGAGTTGTCAGACAGGCGGCATCAGAATATAACCTAGATCGGATACCCCGGAACGAGCACATTATCCGCTATTTGCAAGATAGTCGTTACCGGCATTTGCTCATGGTCAAGCCGGCTAAGACAGCATCAGGCGTTGCAGTGATTGCAGTTATGCCCAAACCCTATGGATGTCCACATGGTAGATGCGTCTACTGTCCTGGAGGTCTTGAGTTCAATACGCCTCTCAGTTATACGGGAACCGAGCCCGCAACAAAGGTTGCTCAAAGGTACAGCTACGATCCTTACGAGCAAGTGCGTTCTAAAATGGATCATCTTCAGTCACGGGGACACGACGTCGGCAAGACCGAGATAGTTATAGTAGGAGGAACTTTCCCCTTCATGCCTGCGGATTATCAGAGGCATTTTGCTAAGTCCTGTTATGATGCGCTAAATGGCGAGAAATCCTCCACTCTCCAGCAAGCAATAGCTTCTAACGAGACCGCAGAGAACCGTTGTGTTGGATTCACCGTTGAGACCAAGCCAGACTATTGCAAAGAATCACACATAGATCTTATGCTTGAGCTTGGGGTAACAAGAATTGAAATTGGCGTGCAATCTCTTAGCAATAAGGTATACAAATTGGTGAACAGAGGGCACACACTTGACGATGTGGTCCATGCATTCAAGGTCGCACGGGATGCTGGATACAAGATAGTCGCTCATATGATGCCAGGATTGCCAGGAAGCTCACCTAAAGAAGACATCGAAGATTTCAGGCGATTATTTGAGGATGATTCATTTAAGCCTGACATGTTAAAGATTTACCCGACACTCGTCTTAGAACACACTGGCTTATACAATATGCACAAGAGCGGCAAGTATCAAGCATACTCCGACGATGAACTAGTAAACATAATTGTTGAGGCCAAAAAGGTAGTGCCTGAATGGGTGCGGATAATGCGCATGCAGCGTGAAATCGAGTCAAAGGATATCATCGCTGGCCCCAAGAGCGGTAATCTTAGGCAGATAGTTTTGAAGAATTTGAGACAACAGGGCTATACATGCAGATGCATCAGGTGCAGAGAAACTGGCTTGCAGAGAAGGTATCCTTCAGAAAAAGAGGTTGAACTTAGAAGAATAGATTATAATGCTTCTGGGGGGCGAGAGATATTCCTCTCATACGAAAGTAAAGGAGGAGATATAATACTTGGATTCTTAAGGCTGAGAAAGGTGGCAAGACCTCATAGAGGCGAGCTTGAAGGCAGTGGAGTCGTACGTGAGCTCCATATCTATGGACAGGTGATCAATATTGGGAGAAGTGATAGAGGAGATAGCTATCAGCATAAGGGACTTGGCATGAAATTACTCCAGGAGGCTGAGCGCATTTCAAAAGAGGAACTAAGAGTGAGTAAGATCGCAGTTATCAGTGCTGTTGGGACAAGGCAGTATTACAAAAAGCTTGGCTACCAGCAGGACGGTCCATATGTTTCAAAGGTGCTGTAATAAATGGAAGAAGAGCAGATAGTAATCGGTAAGGGAACCTGGATAGACAAGGTTGCAGATACCTTAATCAAAAGGGAGAAAAAGATTGGCCGCAACTTGGGCCTGATTAGGGTTGAGAGTGGCCTTGGAGCCTCAGGTATTCCCCACATCGGAAGCATGGCTGACGCTGCTAGAGCTTATGGCATTGCTCTTGCACTACAGAATTTTGGCTTCAGGTCCGAACTCGTCGCTTATTCGGACGACATGGATGGTCTTCGTAAAATACCTCAGGGTTTGCCAAATTGGCTTCAGCATCATATCGCAAAGCCGGTTTCAACCATCCCTGATCCATTTGGCAGCTGCCATTCCTCCTATGGTATGCATATGAGCAGTCTCCTCTTGGATGGCCTTGATAAAGCAGGTATAAAATACCACTTTCAAAGCGGCAGCGATTCATACAAGAAAGGAATCTTGGTGAAGCAAATTGATACAATATTAAAGAGCAGACTCAAGATCGGGCAAAAAATTGCCGATATTGTAGGCCAGGACAAATATACCGAAGTGTTGCCTTATTTTCCGATATGTCGCAATTGTGGAAGACTCTATACTGCAGTGGCACAACAGTACTTGCCAGATGAGAGAAGAGTTACTTACATATGCAAAGGTGGGAGGATAGGCAAAGAGGAAATCAAAGGGTGTGGTAACGAAGGGGAGGCCGACATTACGAAGGGTGAGGGCAAGCTTGCATGGAAAGTTGAATTTGCTGCAAGATGGCAGGCTCTAGACATACGCTTTGAGGCATACGGAAAGGACATTATGGACTCTGTCAGGGTCAACGATTGGATCGCAGATGAAATACTTGGCTATCCCCATCCACTTCATGTGAAATACGAAATGTTCCTGGACAAGGCAGGCAAGAAAATAAGCAAATCTTCCGGCAATGTACTAACGCCTCAAATGTGGTTACGTTATGGCACACCTGAATCGATACTGTTGCTGTTATTCAAGCGCATTGCAGGCACTCGCCACGTTGGATTAGATGATGTGCCAGCTCTGATGGATGAATATGACTACTACGAAGATGTTTACTTTGGAAAGGTCAATGAGGACAACCCCGCAAAGCTTACAAAAATAACAGGAATCTATGAATATATCAACAAACTCCATCCTCCCAAACAGCCAGAGCTTCATATCCCGTATCGCTTTATCGTACAGCAGGCATCAATATTCCCTCCCGACGATGACAACCGCATCGAAAAAGTTTTCAATCGTTTACTTAAATATGGCATGGTTAAGGGAAACAGCACCGAAGGGATCAAGCACAAGATCAGGCTGGCATCGAACTGGGGAGATGACAACAATGCAAAGAACGATGATGAAAAGTTTGAAATACAACTTTCCGATGTGCATAGGAAAGCAGTGCAGGAATTGATCGAAGCGATGAGACCGTATGCTGGTACACCTGACTCCCCTGATAACGCCAAGAGGCTTCAATCAAATGTATTTTCTATTGCACGGGCTAATGATATTGAGCCAAAAGAATTCTTTACGTTATTGTATAGAATGTTCCTCAA
>DATAAU010000074.1:0-13163 GCA_036259955.1 Nitrososphaera sp.
CTATGATGTCGTGCATATAGACTAATCCCAGCTTGCTTGTGATCTCGTTTGCGACCGCAAGACACACAAGTCCTCCGGCGTCTTTTCTAATAGCCGCAATATGGTAAGGCTTGATATACTCCGCAGCAACTACCATATCGATTTCATTTTCACGCGCTTTATCATCATGAACGAGCACAAACTTGCCAGCTTTGAGATCTGCTATTGCTTCAGCAAGAGACAAACTAACTGTTTTGCCGCTTAATCTTATTAAAAGATTACTAAAGTTCTGGTAGTTACCAATCTTTTGGTAGTGTCTCACTGATTATTCGAAGTCTATGCAAGGTGGTTCGTCGTAAGTAAAATCAAGTCATTAATGACTCATCTCATGCTATAAACGAACGCCTGACGCATACCAGTTCCCATGAGATGCTTCTTGAAATACAATAATGACATCTTTTTTTTGCACCTTCCATATTCTTATAATATCATCTGTTATTGCCTCTGCCAAACGATCCTTCTCAGTCTGAGTTCGTCCACTATAAGTTGATATTGTTACTATAGGCATATTTAGCAAGAGTAATGTAGACAGGAAAATTAAATGTTTTATTTTAGTTCTGTCTCTTTGGTAAGTTGGTCATGACGTATTTACCAAGGATATCTGTCTCAATATTAACACGGTCGCCTCTATGCCTCATGCCAAGAGTTGTTACCTTTAATGTGTGAGGTATAAGTGAGACAGAGACCCGATTATCCTCGACACCAACCAGAGTGAGGCTAACGCCGTCAACAGCGATCGAGCCCTTTGGTACTACTGATTTTATTAACTCTCTATCTAGATTTATCCAAATGGTCGTTTCAGATGACGTCTTATCAATATCTTCAATGATGCCAGTGCCATCCACATGGCCTAAAACGAAATGTCCTTCGAGTCTATCACCTACTCTCAGAGACCTCTCGACGTTAACCATTTCGCCTGGTCTTGTTTGACCAAGACTTGTTCGCCGGATGGTTTCAGATATCATTTCAAATTCCGCTTCGCCATTTGATAGCTTTGTGGCTGTGAGGCAGGCGCCATTTATGCAGACGCTGTCGCCTTTCTTGAGACCTTGCCCAAGCTTTCCCAGCCTGACTCGGATGATGGTCTCAGCCCCGCTTCTGCTCTTTGAGGTGGATGTAACCACAGCCATGCCTTTGACAATCCCCGTAAACATACGCTAACAAAGATCTAACGGTTGTTGAGAATATTTATTTGCAGACGTTATCATTATTGTCTTAGACGCCCAAAAATGTGTCAGACAGCTGTATTTTATGGTGAGGCACTAGCTAGATATGGCTTTGGAGGCTCTCATCCGTTTGGGACTGACAGGCTTTACGCGTTCTGGAACAAGCTGCAGAGCGAACGAATTGACAATATCATAGTAGAAGAGCCAGTGATGGCAGGATACCAAGATGCAGCATTATTTCACGACACCTCGTATGTTGAATTAGTGAAAATAGCTTCAAGACACGGCGGTGTGCTTCTCGACAAGGGTGACACACCTGCATTTAAGGGTGCTTTTGAAGCCTCACTATATGTCGTGGGATCGACGTTGGCTGCGCTTGATATGGTAGTGAACGGCGCAGACAAGACAGGAAGAAAAGTGGATCATGCCTTTAACCCTATCGGGGGCTTGCATCATGCAAGACGCGATTCTGCAGGCGGTTTTTGCATATTCAACGACATAGGTATTGCAATCCTGGCAGCGCGTGAAAAATATAGAATAAAGCGGATAGCATATATTGATATTGACGCACACCATGGAGACGGTGTCTTTTATGAATTTGAAGATGATCCACTTTTGTTCTTTGCAGACATTCACGAAGATGGGCACTATCTTTATCCGGGCACTGGCTCCTCAAGTGAGGTAGGCAAAGGTGCTGCGGCAAACACCAAGCTTAACATTCCACTTGAGCCAGGAGCCAGTGATGGGGAATTCGTAGAAGCATTTGGTGAGATCGAGCAATTTGTAGATAATGTAAATCCTGAGTTGATAATACTACAATGTGGGGCAGATGGGCTTGCAGGTGATCCGATAACGCATTTGCAATATACTTCAAAAGTACACATGTTTGCTGCAAGCTCTCTTCATAAGTTGGCTCACAAGTACTGTAAAGGCAGGATAATTGCGCTTGGAGGCGGTGGATATAATAGAGCAAACATCAGCACCGCTTGGACTCAAGTGGTCAAGTCACTCGCCAATGATGTGGAATATAGATCTTGAGCAAAAGTGAGAGTGGGATCTTTCATTCTTTTTGATTAGATTTTAAAAACAAAATTTAGAATAGAAAGTAAAACAAACAGATGGTATAGTGGTACAGAAAAGAACTCAAAAAGACACCTACGAGCAGAGACCTTATCTGCAGGCTATGCTTTTTAGTTTACTGTTGAATTGCGTCTCTCACTTGAGACGATCTGGATATATTTTAGACACGTAAAAGAAAAATCAGCAGACATAGCCGGGATTTTTCTACTTAAGTACGTATCTCATTTTCTTCTTGCTGGGATAGACTCGTCTAAGGCTGGTGGTGCAATTTCTCCGATCTGAGTGTATAATTTTAGAAATTTATCCCCTTTTTCAGTCGTTCTAAAGACCTGCTCAGAGGAATTATAGTCAAGCAGGCCGTTGATAGTAAGAACATTAAGGTATTCCTTCAGTTGAGCATATGACAGGAAAGCCCTGTACATAATCTTAGTTTTTGTTGCTCCTCCGGTTGCGGCTTCAAGGATTTGTGATATGATGTCAGTTCTGCTTCTGTATCGCACGCTATCTCATATAACGTAGCAGACTATTAAAGATTAGACAGATAACTTATAATAATTGATATATAAGCATTTAGGAGTGTTACCTTTTCTTCATTCTGATCCCTCCTGGACCAGGAGAGGGCGGTGACAATTTTTACCATTTATACAAAAATTCATCTAGCCGTCTTTTCACAATAGACCAGACCCAGATATCTCAACCTTTCGGAGAAGAGGAGATCTGAGAAATGTAAGATTTCAAGGATGGTCTACTGCTTTTTCTCTTAGGCGCATTTCAATCGGTTCGCAATATGAGGTTGATTTGATATTTCAATTTATCAAATCTTTCAAGCTTGCTCACTCTTATGTCTCTATGCATTATTCAGATGCACATATGTTTAAGATAATTGGGCTGATTGTTCTTGGGATATTCTTGATGACTTTTGGCACATACTTTCTTAGCATAGTCGACTTGCCCGTCATTCATCTGCCAGATGTTAACTGGACGCTTGTCGGATTTGTTACGTTGATTGGAAGTATAGTGACATTTGGTTCGGCATTTGCAGTAAGTAAACTCGCCTGATAGGATGCCTTCTTTATCAAGAGAAGACGATTACACCTTGAGAGTTTTTTCATGTCGTATCACATATAATTTTCTGCTTCCGCAATAAGGAATCAGTTTTAATAATAATCTGTGAGTTGGTACCTCTATCGTGTAGAAAAAGTTGTGATTGCTATTCCCTGCTGTTTCTCATAGTCAAAAATACGTAGTGCGCTTATTCGCAAGCAGTATTGGTTGGCTGCTGTCTTCGCATCAAATACACCACATTGGCTTTCCCTTCTCCTTAGAAAGGATGCATATCTGGATTTTGTCCTTGCATATCTCAAAGCTTACGGGGTTTAAGATCAAATTCTTCCTCTTTGGACATTTGTGAAGAACCTTATTTTTCAAAACCTCTTATAAAATTCCATAGAATATTTGAAGGCATGTCAAATGCTCCAGACTGGATGTTCTTGCTTCTATATACGAAGTGGTAGTTGCTGCATCATAGTCATGATCTTAGCAGACTCTGTATCCAGATCATGAAGACACAAGGAGATCTTAGCCTTATGATCGATAACTTAAAAGAGCCAATTCGATCAACCAATCTGAGATGAGTGCTAAAAAGTCCTACGATGATGTTTTGCAGTTGATGCGTGAGCATCATAAATGGTTTAACACTTCAATCCCGCTTATCGCAAGTGAGAATATTCCGAGTCCTGCAGTAAGGGAGGCTCTTATGTGTGACTTTGGGAACCGCTATGCAGAGGGATGGCCTGGTGAGCGTGTCTATGCGGGCTGTATCTATATCGACCAGGTAGAGTTGATATGTAACGATCTTGCACGCAAGGTCTTTGGGGCTGAATTTGCCGACTGCCGAGCTACATCAGGAGTCGTGGCAAATCTCGCTATATATGCTGCCTTTTCGAACCCCGGCGACTGGATGATGGCTGCATCTATACCATCAGGAGGCCATATTTCGCATGGAAAGAAAGAACATTCAGGCACTGCCGGATTAGTACATGGCCTCAACATAGAGCACTATCCCTTTTCAAAGGAAGAGATGACTATAGACGTGGATGCAACGAAGAAAAAGGTAGATGAAATGGTGCGTAATGGTAAGGCTCCTAAGATAGGGATGTTTGGTGGCAGTTTGTTTTTGTTTCCACATCCAGTTAAGGAATTGGCCGAGTTTATGCATGATCGTGGCATGTACGTAAACTATGACGGAGCACACGTTGCTGGGCTGATTGCAGGGGGCGAATTCCAAGATCCTCTAAGAGAGGGGGCAGACTCGATTACCATGAGTTCGCATAAGACACTTTGGGGACCCCAAGGCGGTTGTATAGTATCATACGCAAAGCATGCTGAGAACATCAAGAAGGCAATATTTCCTGGAAACACCAGCAGTCACCATCTTCATCATGTGGCAGGCAAGGCCATTGCACTGGCCGAATCGCTAGAATTTGGAAAAGTATATGCTAAACAGGTCATAAAGAATGCAAAAGCATTGGCAGAAGCACTAGCAAGCTATGGTTTTAGACTACTTGGAGAAAAAAATGGCTACACTGCATCACATCAGATTGCTGTAGATGTTAGTAAGTTTGGAGACGGTGGTACCATTGAAGAACAGCTTGAGAAGGCTGGTATTATATTGAATCGACAGTTGCTGCCGGGTGACATCAAGGCAGGCAGACACTATATGCACCCTAGTGGCGTTAGGATAGGAGTACCTGAGACGACGCGACTTGGTATGAAGGAAAGCGAGATGAAAGAGATTGCTAATTTTATCAAGAGTGTTGTGGTAGACAAGCAGGAGCCTGCAATGGTAGCCAAGGATGTATCTGAGTTTAGAAAACAGTTCCAGCAGGTGCAGTATGCATTCGATAACACTGTCAAGGCGTACGAATACATCAGCTTGACAGGCAGTAGATAGATAGAGAGACACACACATATACACACACGAGACATTCCTCGGAGCAATAACAACTCTATTTCTTATTTCTAAGGTTGAGGCACATAGTTTTGTAAATTCTCATAGTAAAGCCATTTCTTTTGGGCAGTTGATTCAATTCATTCCTGAAGAAAATGGATATATATAGAGGGAACAAGCTGCAGATAGTTTCAAAACCTGAAATGTTAGAAGCTTTCGCTTGGTATTAAAAGACCTGGACATGATAGATCCATTCTTCAACTCCAAATCTTATGAGGAGTATTTGGGATAGGAGTTGTGATATTCTATTGCAATACCCTATTCAATAGTAGTAGGTAAGGGCGCTTCTCCTCATGGCAATCTTATTCATAATAATCTCTGTTCGAGGTTTGTAATTCTTAAGTACAGTTCCCCTGACAAAAAAAATTTTTCCTATTGTATAACTCTTCGAATACCGTCTAGCTCACACTCTGTTCATGCAGGTTTTGTTATATCCTTGATGTGTTTTTGGCACAAAGAAAGAAAGTTTTGCCCACAATGCACATTTTACAGCAAAGAATGGGAAGAAAGAGGAAGATTCTGTATGTCCTTACTCCTGAGTGTCTATATCTGCGAATCTGCCATCAACTATTACCGCCTCAATCTCCTTTGTATTGCTTATATTTTCTATCGGATTCGAAGTTAGAATGATCATATCGGCCTGCTTTCCAGATTGTATCGTGCCTACTCTATTGTCAATACCGAGAGCTTCGGCACCATTGTTTGTAGCAATCTCTATAACCTCTAATGGCCTTATTCCAGCTTCTGTTAGCAATTCCAATTCGTTGTGAAGGCTTGCTCCTGGAATTAGTCCAAAGTTTGGTACGTCTGAACCCGATAGAATTTGTACTCCTTTGTTGTACATTATCTCTGTTAATTCAAGTACTTTGGCCCAACGTAGCTGATCTTGCGGGTTGGAAAAACCCTCTTTGTTCTCCCTTAGTATAGCCTCGTATATGCTCAAAGTAGGATCTACGGCTACATTGTTTTCTACTAATGCCTTTATCATTTCGTTAATCTCCGTACTATTGAGGTCTACCAAATCAAGCCACAAGAAATGATCGAAAGGACCCCCACCATTTTCAAGGAATTGTTCCCTCTTGTCACCTGATGGTAATAGGGAAGGGTTGACTGGTACTCCATGGGTTAATGCATCAATTCCAATGTTTGCCGCATCAGTCCAGCTTGTTATGTATAGATGTCCTATGACTT
Source organism: Nitrososphaera sp. (assembly GCA_036259955.1). GTDB lineage: Archaea > Thermoproteota > Nitrososphaeria > Nitrososphaerales > Nitrososphaeraceae > Nitrososphaera. The sequence continues at coordinate 6,487 of DATAAU010000074.1, forward strand.
CAATTCCTTGGATATGAGCTTCATCTATGGCTGCTTGGACCAAATTGGGTGGTAAACCCACATATAGCTTGACGTAATCCACCCCTGCTGCAGCCTGAAGACGGACCTCCTCTCGGGCTTGTTCTTCATTACTAATTTGCTTTTCTACAAACGGTATTACAATTTGTGGACTATTGAGCAGTCTTCCTGCAGTAAACACCTCGGGTCCTTCTATAATGCCTTCCGATACATTGTGTTTTAAGGCAATTGATTGATTCGTAGGACCTGCGGGACTTCTTATCGTAGTAACTCCATAGTCTAAAAGCATCTTGAGTGCATTTTCTGAAAAATCTTGGTTGTACGAATTCTTTCTCACTCCCGCCACATGGGCATGCATATCAAAAAGACCGGGTATGACATATTTCTCTGTGAGATTAAAGATGTTCGCTCTTGCAGTTTCGTTATTGACAAGTGAATTATATTTATCATAATAATCAGTTTGATTGGTTACTGCAACTATTTTGTTGCCTCTGATTATTATGACTGCATTTTGTTTTGGGGGATCTCCAGTACCATCAATTAAGGTGGGTCCTGCCAATACTGTTACTGTGTCATTACTCCTCACCCCCTGGAATAAAGATGATTGCGACGATGTTGTTGAGCTGTTCTGAGAAAAGGAAGATGTGATTATAATATTATTAGATTCATACTGCCAAGAGTCCTGTATGGAGGACACAATTTTTGGCTCAGGATATGAGGAGAGCAGATTAGATGCTGGTATCCATAATATATAGGAGAGGATGATCAAAAATAGCGATATTACTGTTAATTTGAAATATTGCGCAAACATGTTCATCTATCCAGTATCAGAGAGATGTTATAGAGACCTATCTCCATTTTATTCCTCTTATTCGGCCGTCCTTTAGCGCCATGACTTATGGTAGATGAATACTAAAAAAGAAAAAGAGACTAATAGAGAACACTCTGATTTTCTATTATAGAATGATGCTTCTGCAAAAGAATGAATACGTTGAGAATTCGTGTAGTATTTCCAAATTGGGTTATCGAGCTGCTAATTATTCCCTGTCGCCATCATTAATTCTGCAGCACTAGAGAATAATTTTTGTTTAAGTTCCTGTATGTTTTTACTGGCGCTACTATTAAGTACACTTCCGCTTTGTTTGAGTATTTTCGTTTTTCCTTCTATATAGGCTAAAAGAGATAGTTCTTCAACTTCTTTATCATCCATGTGCCTATTATCATAATCACTATTCAGCTCAAATGATATATAATAGAACTTTGACTTCATCTTCGTTACTCGAGTATATAGCGGAAGAACATTTTTTGATATAGCGTCTTTGTTATTGGTAATGAAGGGTTCTCCATCATTAATCTGAGAAATTACAAGCTTTGAATTCCCATAGACTTTAATGATATCCTTCACATACCGATTTTTAATTAGCCATTCCAGGGCTTTTATCAAGGCAGTATAATTAGCGACGCTATTGGTGGATGATGGGGAATTTGGCTCCGATGCAAGACCACAGGATTCATGTAATAAAAGACCTTCTTTATTTCGGATGATGTAAGCATAACATGCTATGCCTCCAGGGTTCCTTGGCAAACATTGTCCTAGAAACCGCACAGTCACTATTTCTTTCATCTTCTTTTTTTTGCATTACGCGCATTTAATACATGGTATCGTTTATCTCATTCCTGAAGTAAAAAAGGAGCAACGATGACACAGATTTCCTCCGTGCACTCTCGCCCTTTGAGCCTTTGATTTTGAATCCTTTGGTTGCAGATGGCAAGAATTAGACGAGATCAATTTTGGTCAAACCAGGAGAATCTATACAAAGAATAATTGAGTTGTAGAGCACATGTGAACAGCGAAAGCAATAGAAATTAAGGGTTCAAAAAATAAATGCAAGTAAATATTATTGTTGTTGCAAGTCGCTGACCCAAATATGCTCTACGCTATGCGTTGGAATTAATTCTCTACGAATGACTATATTGTCCGACTCTTTTTTGTAGAATGTAATTGTAACAAAGTCTGAAACAACTTGAATATTTACGGTTTCGAAACTCTGCGGATCTTTTCTTGCATCTAATTCCTCAATCTTGATCTTATCTGGGCTGCTAATCTCTCTCTGAGAATACCTGACAATTACATTATCTACCTCCAAGCCATGAAATTTTATTGTCTTATTAGTCTCTGCCATAATATACTTGTGCAGCAGCATAACAATAATAAATTTTACAATTTTTTAAAGAATGATATACTTACCAACTGACAAGACCTGTGAACAAAATTTTGCGGATCTTCGTATATATAGGCACAGCCAAGCACAGCATAATATTATGTAATTAGATAATTCTACAAAAGATCTTTTACTATTAGGAGGAAGTTTCCTTTTTGCTTCTTTGAATAGAGGTTGTTGCTTCATCAGTCAGAGAAGTTCCTAGCTCTATCACTTTGTCCACCTCTTCTTTGTTTGCTGGATCCACTGTTTGCTGCAAATGACTCTCTTTTTGTTCCAACTCTTCTTCTTCTCTATATCCAATGTGAGTGGCTATCGATTTAATGTGAGAAGGTTCTTGAACTTTGTCGGCGGGAGTATTGGTCTTGTTCATTATTCCCTTAGACCATACTGCAACATCTGGCTCATCTAGTATATCGATAATTCCAGTTGGCGTGTTATCAGATTTTGTTAGGTCAAAAGCATTAGGTTTGGGTGTCATTGTTATTGTTGGTTCTCTGTTTTTTTCTGTCCTCTTTTTTTTGTTATCTTCTAAGTCTTGTGAGTTACTCGGCTTTTCGCTTTCATCTTTTGTGTGACCAAAGGGCATTTCTCTGTCATCTAATTATGGTTTACATACATTATAGAGACATTCACGTAGATTCTTCCATCACCAAGAGAGTTGGCGAAATCTGATACTTTCAAAACTCATTCTCTCGAAATTTCATTCAATCTACTCTCTGGCTCTCAATGACTCCGTTCTTAGCTTTATATTATATCTATGCTTTTCTTTAGAAAAAGAAAGTGAAGATTGGACTAATTTCAGATACGCATGACAATTTCAAGACCATAGAAGGTGCTGTGCGGATATTTGGAGAGAAAAGTACAGAATACGTAATACATGCTGGCGACATAACTACTCCTGAAGCGGTGGAGGCTTTTGCAGGGGTGAAAATGATCGGCGTATTGGGGAATAATGATCTGGATAAAAAAGGGCTTACCAGCGCTTTTGAAAAAATAGGTGGCGAGCTTAAAGGTGAGATCTGTGAAATTGAAGAAGATGATCTTCTAATTGGTGTCTATCATGGAACTGATTTTAGAAAACGAGATGCTATGATTCAATCAGGCAAATACAATGTTGTTGTTTATGGACATACTCATAAGATAGAGAATAAGATTGTTGGAAAAACAATGGTCATTAATCCCGGAACTGCTAACGGGTGGTTCTTTGGTTACAAGGCAACTGCTGCGATCTTTGACACTGTAAGCAAGGAATGCGATTTTATAGATTTATCGCAGGGATGACCTGTTGTATATAAACCTCGATATATGTGAGTATGCTATGAGTGCTATCTCATTCTCCTTTCTCTCGTAAATTAAAATCTGCTGTGCTATCTCATAGCTAGCTCTGTGCTCAACTGTTTTCACTATAAAACCTGAGAAAGTTGACTACCGGTGCTAAGTACCCACTAGGAATCTATCTCAGCATGACAGCAATAATGTCAGTCCGCGAAACAGTTGTATCAAAAGGCAACTTTACTCCAGGTCAAAGCTGGGGTGCACTAAGGAAGGCATGGAAGGGATACAGGATCGCCAAGGTACAGGGTGATAACACAAAAATGAGCGAATATGCGACCAAAATTAGAAAACTCCAAGGCGAGTTGGGGATAAGCGTTGCTTCATTCCCGCACTTAGGGATTAACTAAGTGCAACTTTTTTCTTTTCTACTTACCTCCTACCTGTAGATTGAATCGTTATTTGACAATAATTGCTGTTTTAGCTTCATCTCAATCTGGCCTTTTGGCAAAGCACCTATTATTACGTCGACTGCCTTGCCGCCTTTGAATATCATGAGGGTGGGAATGCTTTGTATGCCAAATGAAGCGGCTGTTCTTTGATTCTCGTCTACGTTGACCTTGCCAAACGCTACCTTGCCTGAATATTCTCGAGATAATTGTTCGATTATGGGTGATACCATTCTACATGGACCGCACCATTGCGCCCAAAAGTCTACGAGCATAATGGGATATTTAGAAACCTCGCTTGCAAAGTTGGAATCTGAGAGCACAATCGGCTCGGTGATGGACGACATCATTGCCTTAGTGGCGGCCTCCTTTTGCAACTCGGCTAGCTTCTTATGCTTAATCGCCTCAAGTTCATCATCTAAGTTCATAATGTCAGATATATGAACAAATTGGCTATAATTCTTACTAGCGATATCTAATTATTAGATGGGCTCCTTTTTTGGAGCAGAGAAGGTGATTGACTTTGGTCGAGAATGATGAAAGAGGCAATATACTTGCTGAACAGCAAGAAGGCAAACCTAGGAAAGAAGAAGGAGAAGAAGTTGAGCTTCTAAGGGCTGAGCTTGAATCAGTCAAGAGTGAACTGAGAAGGGCAAGGGAGTCCTCTGAGAGTAGCCTCAATAAGATGAAGTATCTGATGGCTGACTTTGACAACTACCGCAAGCAGATGGAAAAGCAGCTTGCCTCAAAGGCTGAGTCGATCAAGGCAGAGTTGTTATTGAAGTTTCTCAATATACGTGACGACTATATCCGAGCACTCTCAATGGCTAAGCAGAGCAAGTCGGACAAAGAGGTAGTCATTGAAGGTTTAGAAGGAATATTGAAGAATATTGACTCGCTCCTTGCATCTGAGGGTGTAAGAGAGATAGAAGCGGTTGGGACACCTTTCGACCCAAACGTACATGATGCTATAGCATATTCTGAACGGGATGACTTGGCAGAGAACACAGTGACTGCTGAGATAAGAAAGGGCTACATGCTCAACAGCAGGGTGCTAAGACCAAGCCTTGTTGAAATTTCAAAGATAGTTAAAAATAGTGTTAATGACAGTAAAGAGATGGATATTCAAGGAGGCGGATAATATGGGGAAAATAATAGGTATTGATCTTGGAACTAGTAACTCGGCCGCTGCAGTGATGGTAGGCGGCAAGCCAACAATAATCCAGGCAGCAGAAGGCACTTCTATAGGCGGCAAAGCATTCCCGTCAGTGGTAGCATTTACCAAGGATGGGCAACTCATAGTGGGCGAGCCAGCTCGCAGACAGATGATTTCAAACCCTGAAGGAACAGTTATTGCTGCAAAGCGGAAAATGGGCACCGATTTTAAGTTCAGAGTGTACGGCAAAGAATACACTCCACAGCAGATATCCTCCTTCATTTTGCAAAAGATTAAAAGAGACTCGGAAGCGTTCCTTGGAGAGACTGTCGATAGGGCAGTCATTACCGTGCCTGCATATTTTAATGATAATCAACGTCAGGCGACGAAGGACGCTGGAGAAATTGCAGGTCTTCAAGTAGTCAGGATAATTAATGAACCTACCGCAGCATCGCTTGCCTATGGGCTAGACAAGGCAAACAAGGATCTCAAGATAATGGTCTTTGATCTTGGAGGAGGAACGCTTGATGTTACTATAATGGAGATGGGGGGCGGTGTTTTCCAAGTCCGATCTACCTCTGGTGACACCCAGCTGGGAGGCACGGATATGGATAATGCCCTTGTAGAACATATTCTACAAGAGTTCCGCAAGCAATCAGGTCTTGATGTGAGAAACGACAAGGCTGCAATGATGAGGATCAGGGAGGCCGCAGAAAAGGCCAAGATAGAGCTGTCAAACGTTGTTACTACAGAGATCAACCTGCCTTTCTTGGCATATGACCCCTCCTCGGGACCAAAAAACCTAGTACTACAGCTGACAAGGGCGAAGCTTGAGGAACTGCTTCGGCCGATAATTGAGCGCTGCAGGCAGCCTATGATGCAGGCATTGCAGGATGCTAAGATGACACCTGCAGATGTTGACAAGATCATCCTAATTGGCGGTCCTACAAGAATGCCTATGGTGAGGCAATTCGTAGAATCGGTTATGGGCAAGGAACCTGAACGAGGAATTGACCCAATGGAGGCAGTAGCAATGGGTGCTGCAGTCCAAGGTGCAGTCATAGCAGGAGACGTTTCGACCGATATCCTGCTTGTGGACGTTACGCCACTTACATTGGGTGTTGAAGTACTAGGTGGAATAAAGGAACCTCTGATCGAACGCAACACCACAATTCCAACAAAGAAAAGCAAAGTGTTCACTACTGCTGCAGACTACCAGACTGCAGTAACGATACATATTGTACAGGGTGAACGACCAATGGCGACTGACTGTGTATCGCTTGGAATGTTTAACCTATCTGGTATTCCACCTGCCCCAAGGGGCGTGCCTCAGATTGAGGTCACATTTGACATTGACGCAAACGGCATACTAAATGTCACAGCAAAAGACTTGGCTACACAAAAAGAAGCAAAGATAACGATAACTGCAAACAACAAGCTGTCCAAGGATGAAATTGAACGGCTAAAGAAAGATTCAGAGCAGTTCGCTGAAGCCGACAGGAAGAAAAAGGAAGAGGCAGAAGTAAGAAACGAAGCAGATAATCTCATTTACGCCGC